>NZ_JALQCK010000040.1:0-92176 GCF_030464835.1 Paraburkholderia sp. WS6 | reverse complement strand
TGGGGCTTAAGTTGAGAGCATTGCCCCGCACAGGGGCAACGCTAATAGACCACTAGCAAATCAAGGAAAGGCACCAAAGCCAGAAGCACGAAAAAAAAAAACGCCGCGCAGGCAAAAAAACCCCAAATCCCTCCCATAAACCCAAATTTCAGCGCACACTATCCAACTGCTCCCTCGCGGAGCGATAAAAGCCTACTGGGGAGCCCATCATGGCAAAAGGTCAAATGCGCAGTAACCGCGAAGTAAAGAAACCGAAGCAGGCCAAAAAACCCACACCGGCCACGACGCCATCGGGCGCGCCGCCGATCCGCGTGGCGCCGACCGTTTCGGCAACGCCAAAGAAACACTAAGGCAGCACCAACCAAGCAGCAAGCCCGCCCCGCCAGGCGGGCCTCACCTCAACCACCCGCACTACCTCGAAATATCCTCCAACGCGACATCCCGCGTCTTCGGCCCAAGCGTCCCGATGGCCAGCATGACGATCATCATCGCCCCCGAAATAAACACAAACACCCCGTTCACGCCAAAGCGGTTCAGGCATCCCGCAATCACAAACGCGGAAAACATCGCCGAAATCCGGCTCCACGAATAAACAAACCCGACTGCCCTCGCTCGAATACTGGTCGGAAACAGCTCGGCCTGATATGCGTGATAGCTATAAGAAATAATGTTGCCCGCCAGCACAAGGCACACGCCCAAGCTCACTAGCAATACCGTCTCCCGTGCCTGGCTAAACAGCAACCCGCACACGACGTTCACCGCCGCCATGCAGATAATCACCGTCTTACGCTCGAAGCGGTCGGCAATCAGCATCCCCAGCAACGGTCCAAGCGGCGCCGCAATCGCAATGATGCTCGCGTACATCAAACTCGTCGTGACGGTAATGCCCTGCTTGATCAGCAACGTCGGAATCCAGTTCGCGAAGCCGTAATAACCCATCGTCTGAAACACGTGGAAAATGATCAGCATCAGCGTGCGCCTGCGATACGGCGGCACCAGCAGATCGCGAAACGCCGCACGCGCGCGCACCGGTTCAGGCAATGCCGGCTCCGGCAAAGGCCGTCCATATTCTCGTTCCACGCGTGCTTCGAGTCGCTTCATCACGGCGTCGGCCTCCTCGATGCGGCCCTTCTGTGCGAGCCAGCGTGGGCTCTCCGGCAAACGCAAACGGATCCACCACACCACGATCGCACCCACTACGCCGGTCAGCACGACCAGACGCCAGCCGTCGAGGCCGAAGTAACGGTGCGGCACCAGCAAATACGACAGAAACGCGACGATCGGCACCGCGCAAAAACCAACTGCCTGTGAAAAGGCCGACGCACGCCCTCGCACATGTTTCGGCACGAGCTCGGAGATGTACGTACCGATCGTCACGATCTCCACGCCGATACCGATCCCCGCGATAAAGCGCCAGAGGTTGAGCCCAAGCGCCGTGTCCTGGAACGCCATGATGATGTTGGCCGCCGTGTACCACAGCAGCGACCATGTGAAGATCGCACGCCGCCCGAAACGGTCGGCGAGAAAGCCGCACGCCGCCGTGCCGATAAACAGGCCCGCGAATAACGCCGCGATGAAGCTCGCCACGCCGCTGGTGCCGAACAGACCGTGCGTCGTCGCGGTGAGAATGCCGCTGCGCACGAGGCCCGGTGCGATGTAGCCGGAGAACATCAGGTCGTACAGTTCGAAGAAGAGCCCGAGGCTCAGCAGCATCACCAGTTGCCAGATCGAGCGCGTGGCGGGCAAGCGATCGAGCCGCGCGGAAATGCGCGCACCATTCAGCGCGATCTCTTCAGCGCGGCCGCTTGCCGATGCACCTGCGCCTGAGGGCAAACCGCCCAGCGTGCCGGCATCGCCGACCGCTGTCGCATACACCGCATGATTCGACGATTTCATCGTCTGTCTCCATGATTTCCGGTCTGAGGCCGGATGAGATTGAATAACTACGTTTAACGCCATCGAGCGCACCGCTACCCTCACGCAGCTTCTCGCGGCGTCTGCGCTACGCCGCCGCCCAACGCCGTGATCTGCGCTTCGTCGTAGCCCAAACCGCGCAGCACGTCGGCGGTGTGCTCACCAATCTTTGCGATCGGCGAGCGCGGTTGCAGACGGGCGCCATCCATCGAAATCGGCAGCAAGGGCATCGCGGTTTCGCTTCCGTCATCGAGCGTCAATCGCGCGAGGCCGCCACTCTCGTTCAGGTGCGGATCGTCGAACAGGTCTTCGGGTTTCGTGATCGACGCGAAGGGAATGTGGTCGCGTTCGAACTGCGGCACGAGCGCCGCGCCTTCGAAGCGACTCAAGGTTTCACCGAGCGTCTGCAACAACCACTCGCGGGCCAGCACGCGGTCGTTGTTAGTCGTGAGGCGCGGATCAGCCAATAGGTCGGCGCGATCGAGAATCGCGCACAGCGCGCGCCACTGACCGTCGCCGGTCGCGGCGATAAACATCTGCTCGTCGTTGGCAAGCCTGAACACGTCGTAGACGGCCCACGCGCTGATGCGCTCGGGCATCGGCGCAGCGGGCACGCCGGTCGCGGCGAACTGCTGCATGTGTTGCGCGGAAAGCAGCACACAGTTTTCGAACAGCGCGCTCTGTACTTCCTTGCCGCGTCCGCTCGTATGCCGTTCGTGCAGCGCGGCAAGCACGCCGATCGCACCGAACATGCCACCCATGATGTCGTTGACCGAACTGCCCGCGCGCAACGGCCGGCCTACCGGTCCCGTCATGTAGGCGAGGCCGGCCATCATCTGCACGACTTCGTCAAGAGCGAGACGGTGCTCGTATGGACCGTTAAGAAAGCCTTTGTGCGAGACATAGATCAACCTGGGATTGCGCTCACGAAGCGACGCGTAATCGAGGCCCAGCTTCGCCATGCGGCCCGGCTTGAAGTTCTCGACGAATACATCCGCGGTATCGACGAGCTTGTGCAGCGCGGCCAATCCTGCTTCGCTATCGAGATCGAGCGCGACACTCTTCTTGTTGCGATTGAAGGTACGAAAAAAACCTGCACCGGTGCCGAGCAAACGGCGCGTACCGTCGCCACGCGGCGGCTCGACCTTGATGACTTCAGCACCGAGGTCGCCAAGAATCATCCCGCAGGTCGGCCCCATCACCATGTGCGACAACTCGATCACGCGAATGCCTGCAAGCGGCAACGCGCCCTGTTGCCCTGCTGAAGACGCGGATGTAGCAGAAGCAGATGCAGAAGAAGCGGAAGAAGCAGACGTGGAAGAAAGCGGATTCATTGCAACACCCGTGATTCGGAAGGTTCAAAACATTGAGTAGCGGCACTGAACTGCTTGGGCAAACCAGCCCGCGCCAGATAGCCGTACAGCGGTTCGCCGGGGAGCGCGTCGGCGAGCACGTCCCGCGACGCAATGAGTCGGGCGAGGTCGATGCCGGTGTCGTAACCCATGCTGTCGAGCATGAACACGAGGTCCTCGGTGTTCACGTTGCCGGTCGCGCCAGGCGCATGCGGACAGCCGCCGAGGCCTGCCAGCGACGCGTCGAATTCACGGATGCCGTGCTGCAGCGCGACCAACGTGTTTGCGAGACCGAGACCGCGCGTGTCGTGGAAATGCAGCGAGCGCAGCTTGTTTCCCGCAACCTCTCGCACCAGTTCGATGATTTCGCCGACCTGGCGCGGCGTCGCTTCACCAGTGGTGTCGCCAAGCGCGATGACATCGGCGCCCGCCTGCAAGGCTGCGCGTGCAATCGCAACGATATCGGCGTAAGGCACCGCGCCTTGCAGCGTGCAGCCGAACACGGTCGATAATCCTGCGATCAGTTCCACGCGCCGCGCGTTCGCGCTAGCCGCGCTATCGATCAGCTCGCGCATCGCGGCAAATGCCTCGATCATCTCGACCGGCGTCTTGCGGACATTGGCGAGGCTATGCGCCGTGCTCACCGAAATCGGCGCGACGATCCGATGCACGCCGGATTCGAGCGCACGTTGCGCGCCCTTCAGGTTCGGCACCAATGCCGTCACGATCAGATCGTCGTAGGTGAGCGCGTGGGCGATCACTTCGTCGGCGTCGGCCATTTGCGGCAACAGCTTCGCCGGCACGAACGACGCGACTTCCATATGCCGCACGCCGGCGGCATATGCAGCGTCGATCCAGCGTCGCTTGAACTCGGTGGGCATCGTGCGTGCGATGCTTTGCAGGCCGTCGCGCATGCCGACTTCGGTCACGACGACGCGCTCCTGGGTGTCATTCATGGTCTTGAATCCCGGTCTTGAGTCTTGCGTGGAATGCAGGGAAAGAAGCAACTGAGTGACAGCGTGCCCGCGCGCGGCTGCACGGCAAAGTCTGCGTTGACGACGCACTCCATCGCCGCTCGCGATGGCCGCGGTGGCATGCGGGACGGGCGTGCGCCGTCGCAAAGGGGAAACCCTTAAGGGCTTTTCAGAGGGAGCTCAGAGGCAGCCAGGAGCCGGCGCTCAACCTAGGCGCAGCAGATGGTCGAGTAAATGCGCCGCCGTCAGCGTCAGCGCCTTGCGGTCGCGCATACAGATCACGAAGCGCCGCTCCGCCCATGCTTCGCGCAAGGGCACGGCGACGATGCCGTATTCGTCAGCGGCATGTTTGGGCAGCGCCTCGCTCGGCAGGATCGCGACGGCAAGGCCTGCCTGGATAAAACGATAGGCGGCGTCGAAGGTCGATACATAGGTTCGATAGTTGAGCTCGCTGCCTTTTTCAACAGCAATGCGTTGCATCAGCGCATTCACCGATGCATTCGATGCGAGCCCGAGATGATCGAACGCCAGGGTCTGCTCAAAGCCAACCGCAATCTCACCGGCCAGCGGATGATCGCGCGGCACGATCAGCGCGAGATGATCGGAGCGATACGGCAGCACATCGAGACTGCCCATCGGCACCACGTCGCGGCAGATGCCGAGATCGGCCACGCCCTCTTCCAGACCGCGCACGATCTCGGCGCTGACACGCTCTTCGACATCGACACGAACCTGCGGATTGGCCTTCAGAAACACCGACAGCGCCTCGGGCAGAAACTCGACCATCGACGACACATTCGCCAGCACCCGCACATGACCGCGCGCGCCGGCCGCGTACTCGCTGAGCTCGGCCTGCAAACGTTCATGGCCGCGCATGATGAGCCGCGCGTGCCTGAGCAGCGCCTCGCCGGCGGCGGTCGCGCGCACGCCGCGCTGGCTGCGCGAGAGCAGCGCGACGTCGACCAGCGCTTCGAGATCGGCGAGCCGCTTGCTGACCGCGGACGGCGCGATGAACTCGCGTTCGGCAGCACGCGCGATCGTGCCTTCCTCGCAGACGGCGATGAACAAGCGCAACGTCACCTGATCGATTTGCCACATGAACGGGCGCGCCCTAGGTGTTTGAAGTGAGAAAATTATGCCCGAGGAAGACGGCGGCTAAGCCCATCCCAGGGTATCCACGGCCGGCATGCTGGTTTGCGTCGTCGATCGCGCGCCAGGTTGTGACCGCGAATCGTGTGTCAAACTGCGTAATCAGAACTAGCGACAAAGGCTTTCCCATGTCCACCGTCAGTCTCTTCGTCACCTCCGCAGGCGTCGGCCTCGCGATTGCCGCACCGGTCGGCCCAATGGGCATGCTATGCATCCGCCGCACGCTGACGGGCGGTCCGCGCGCGGGGCTCGCAATCGGCTTCGGCATTGCGACCGGCGATGCGGTTTATGGCTTGATCGCGGCACTCGGCCTTGTCGGCATTTCGCAGTTCATGCTCGCCTACGACCGGCCCCTGCATCTGCTCGCCGGTCTGTTCCTGCTTTATCTCGGCGTGCGTACCTTGCTGCAAAAAGCGCCCGCCGATGCGGCCAACGGCAATGGCAACGGCAACAGCGACGGCGACGGCAACGGCAAGCTCGCGCAGGTGGGCCGCGCCGGCGTACTGCGCGCGTATGCGAGTTCTTTGCTGCTCACGCTGACCAATCCGCAAACCGTCATCATGTTTGCCGCGCTGTTTACGACGCTCGCACCGCGTGGCGCGTTTTCATCGAGCATCGCGTTGACCACTGTAGGCGGCGTGTTTTGCGGGTCGATCGCGTGGTGGTGTTTTCTCGTGACCGTGGTGTCGCTCGCGCGCCATGCGATCGGCAGCAAGCTGCGCGTGGCGATCGACCGGATCGTCGGATTCACGCTGGCGACGTTCGGTATCGTCGAGATTCGCCGCGCGCTTTGAAGGGGGTTAGCGGGGCTGCGCAAGGGCGCTTAACGATGCGCCTTGTGACTCACGAGCGACCCCGCAACGCCACGAACACCACGCCGGCGATCGCCATCAATCCACCGCATAGCGTCGCAAGACCCGGACGCTCGCCGGTCAGCACTGCGGACAACGCCGTCGCCACCGCAGGCGTCAGATACAGAAAATTGGCCGCGCGCGCCGCGCCGAAGTAGCCCAGCGCGAACGTCCACGTTGCATAACCCAGCGCCGCCGGAAATACGCCGAGCACCAGCACCGCCTGCAACGTGCCGTGCGGCGCACTGCCAAGCGAACTCAACGCGCCCGGCAGCCACGGCGCCAGCAACACCGCCCCTGCCAGCAACGTGTAGGCGGTGCACGTCAGTGCCCCGTAGACCGGAATCAGGCGCCGCTGCAGCACGAAATAGCTCGCCGAACACAGCGCCGCGCCGAGAATCAGCGTACTGCCCGCGCCGAGCGTCAGGCCGCCGGGCTGACCCCGCGCAATGACCGCGATGCCGGCGAGACTGACTAACGAACCGAGCCATCCCCAACGATTGAATCGCTCGCCGAGGAACACGGCCGCCAGCAGCGCCGTGAAAATCGGCAGCGTATTGACGATGAAACTCGCCGCGCCTGCCGCCACCGTTTTCTCGCCGGTGTTGAGCAGCGCGTTGTAAAGCGCGATGCCGAGAAAACCGCACAGCACGAAACGCAGACCGTCGCGCCATGCCGGCAACGGCGGGCGTCGATAGGCAAGCCATGCGATCACCAGCAGCGCCGCGGTGGCGAAACGCGCCGCCGCCAAAGGCAAAGGCGCCAAACCCTGCAAGCCGATGCGAATGAATGGAAAGGCGGACGCCCAGGACACGATGGTGAAGGCGACCGCGCCTGCCGCCAGCAGCGGCTGCCGCTCGGAACGGGGCGATGGAGACGAAGTGAGTGTGTTCATGCGCAGATGGTGCCGCGCCGCGAGCTGCTAAGCTAGCGCACAAATGAACATCGTGATGTGAAAATGGCTCACACCTCCTCACAGACCTCGTTGGCGCGGCCGCCGCTCGCAAGCCTCGAAACCGTCTGCGCCGTCGCCCGCGAAGGCTCGTTTCTCGCCGCTGCCGAGGTCGCCGGATTGACGCACGGCGCGATCAGCCGGCGAGTGGCCGCGGTCGAAAACTGGCTCGGCATGACCTTGTTCGAACGCCATGCGCGCGGCGTGCGGCTGACGCCGGACGGGCAGCGTTTCGTCGGGCGTATCGAGCAGGCGTTCGGCATCATCGACAGCGCCGCGGTTCAATGGCGCTTGCCGCGCAGCCCGCAACTGGTCAAGCTGAGCGTGGTGCCGGCGTTCGCCAAACTGTGGTTCTTCGAGCGTCAGGCGGCATTCGAGAGCGCTGCGCCGGCGCTGCGCATCCAGCTTGATATCGATCATCGCAACGTGGACATCGCCGGCGGCGAAGCAGATCTGGCGATTCGCTACGGGCGCGGCAGTTGGCGTCAGCTCGAGGTCAAACCTTTCCTGCCGGAGACGCTCTATCCGGTCGCGCATCCCGCGCTCGCCGCACGCCTCGCGAAGCAGCGGCATAAACATGGCGACGCCGCGCTGCTCGATGTGCCGCTGCTGCACGACTCGGATGTGACCGGCTGGCGCGCGTGGTTCGGCGCACTCGCTATTCCGCTGAAACCGCGCGCCCAGGACCGGCGCTTCGAAGACTACACACTGGTGCTGGCCGCCGCCGAAGCGGGACTCGGCGTGGCGCTGGCGCGCGTGCCGGTCGCCGATGCGTATCTGCGCAAAAGCGGCCTCGTGCGGGTGAGCCGCCACGAAGTCGCCTCGCCACTGACTTATTACTTCGTGCATGCAAAGGGCGAGAGCCGGCCCGAAGTGCTGGCGCTGATCGACCGGATGCAGGCGGCCCAGCAGGGCGTGTCGTAGCAACTTCGTACGCAAGCGCGGCAGTTTTGCGACAATAGCGGCTTTCGCCGCGCCGTCGTGCGCCTGTCGCCGGGATGCGCCGGCGCTCGAAGGCGAGTGTGCGCCGGCGTTGCCGTCTAACCTGTTCAACCCACCCGACCGTCAGCGGTCTGCTCAATGGCTCTTCCCCACATCGATCTGCTGTACTCCGTCTCCGGCCTGTTCGTCGGCTTTCTGGTCGGACTGACGGGTGTCGGCGGCGGCTCGCTGATGACGCCGATCCTGGTCCTGCTGTTCAACGTGCATCCGGCCACCGCGGTCGGCACCGATCTGCTGTACGCGGCCGCCACCAAGGCGACCGGCACGCTGGTGCACGGCCTGAAAGGCTCCGTCGACTGGCAGATCACCCTGCGTCTCGCGGCCGGCAGCGTACCGGCGGCAACCATCACCTTGATCCTGCTGCATCGGTACGGGATGGACACGCCGGGCGCGAGCCGGCTGATCCAGATCGTGCTCGGCGCCGCTTTGCTGGTCACGGCCGTGGCGCTGGTATTCCGGCCGCAACTCGCGGCGCTCGGCGCGCGCCGTCAGCGTGCGCCGAGGCAAGGGCGTACGCTCGCGCTCACCATGCTGACCGGCGCGATCCTGGGCGTGCTGGTGTCGCTGACGTCGGTGGGTGCGGGCGCCATTGGCGTGACGGTGTTGTTGCTGCTGTATCCGTTGCTGCCGACCACGCGCATCGTCGGCTCCGATATCGCGCACGCAGTGCCGCTCACGCTGCTGGCGGGCGCCGGTCACTGGCTGCTGGGCTCGGTCGACTGGTCGATGCTGCTGTCACTGCTGGTGGGATCATTGCCGGGCATCGCGATCGGCAGTTATCTGTCGTCGCGCGCACCGGACGCGCTACTGCGCAACGTGCTCGCCGCCACGCTCACGCTGGTCGGCGTGCGCCTCGTGCTGTCATAAAGCAGCCACGCTATTTGAAAAACCGGCAGGTCAGATCGGTCTCGAACTGCCTGACCCATTGACCCTGATGGTCGTGATATGACTGCGCCCAGCCGCCGCGCCGAACCGTGACAAGGCGCTCGTGTGCGGCATCGCCCGGATCCGGGCAGGCGCTGATGTCGAAATGCGCCGGCGCAAAACCGTGCCGCGCACATACCAGTTCGAAAGCCGCCCGATCGCTGATCGGCAGATCGGTATACCGCAAATGCGTGGTTTCCATGGCGTTGACTCCGGTTCCGCTTGCATCACAGTACGCTTCGCTCCGCGTCGATAGTGTGTCACAGCACACAGACGGGCTGTTGCGGCACCGGCGTTCAGCCCGGCACTGGCCAACTCATCATCACCGTTTCAAAAATCACCGCTACGAAAAATAAAGCGAAAAAAAGCTCCGGTTATTCGCCGGAGCCCCCGCACTGGCATGCATCACGATGGCGCATGGCGCGATAGCGAATCGCATGCACCTCCTGTTGCCGCCTTTCGCGCCTGCCGGCGCTTCGTGCTCATGTTGCAAGCCGCTTATGCCAGGCCGCTTATCGCGGCCTGCTCATTGCAACCGTCTTACTGCTGCACAACGGTCAGCTTGTTCGTCACCGACGTCACGCCGGCGACGCCCTTGGCCGCTTCACCGGCAGCGTCGATCTGGCCTTGGTCAGGCACCGAACCCGTCAGAGTCACTGCACCGCCACGAGCACGCACGGCGATGTTCGAGACGTCGATGCCTTGCGCCTTGGCAAGCGCGCCGCGCACCTTGCGACCCAGTTGGCTATTAGCCTTCTTGCCGGCCTTGGCGCTTGCAGCCGGCGCTGCGGTCGTGCCCGTAGCCGTTGCATCGCTTGCCTGAGCGTACACATTGCACGCCACCACCATTGCCACAACCGAGCCCAGCGTTTTCAGAAAACCGACCGATTTCATAGTTTCTATTCTCCTTAGCTACACATTGGACCGCATGTACAAGCGGCTTCGTTACGACTACCGGCGGCCATTCGGGACGCGACAACGCGCGGCTCAGCGACGGCCGACTATGGCTGCGACACGGTGTGCGAGAGGCGAGAGAGGCCGGCCGCCGTTAGTCGCATGCGATGCCACGCATGCAATGCGGTACGGGAGCCGGCAAGCCGCGAGGTCCGCCAGCGCGCCCGGTTCTTGTCTGTCGTGCCGGGTCACGCTGTGCAAACATCTGTTCGCGGCAGCGAACGACAATTTAATCTAGCCGCGCCAGAAGCGCAAAGGGTTTAGTCGTACGTTGCGGTGCATTCCGGTTGTCATAGGGGGCATCGGGCGTGTTTTGTTCATGCGCCGTTCATATTCTGGCTCGGGCGTGCTTCGCCGACTGGTCATGTGCCGTTCACGGGACGTTCATGGGACGTTCACGATTTGTTACGGGTTTGACGGCACCCGCGCCGGCCGGACGCTGCGCCGCCGCGCGAATCTCAGGTACCATCGGCGCGACGCGCTGCCGCGCGGTTTGTGCGACTTGTGTGCCTTGCACGGCAGCCAGCCCGGCATGACGCGAACGCTTCGCCGCAGTCCGCGCGCCGCAGAACGCCGTCATCCTGTTCACTTTCGACCGTAGCCGTCACGTCACCCGATGAAGCCAGCCACCGGCCGCAAACGCCCTCCCCGTCTCGTCGCCCGTTTCGTGGCGATCTCCTGGCGCGATCTGGCGGTCTCGTTCGGACCGCTCCTGCTGATCGCCGTCGCGGCGATCTGGGTCGCCGTGCGCCTGATCCAGCCCGCCCCGCCCAGCACGCTGACGATCAGCGCCGGCCCCGAAGGCAGCACCTTCTGGAATGCAGCCCAGAAGTACAAGGAGATCCTGGCGCGCAACCGTATCACCCTGAACGTCTTGCCCTCGGAAGGCTCGCTGCAGAATCTCAAACGGCTCTCAGACCCGAAGTCGAACGTCGACGTCGGCTTCGTGCAGGACGGGGTCGCGCCCGGCCCGGCGAGCGAGGGCCTGATGTCGCTCGGCAGCGTGGCCTATGTCCCGCTGGCGATCTTCTATCACGGGCCGACGATCGCGCGGCTCTCCGAATTCAAGGGCTTGCGCCTCGCGGTCGGCGCCGAGGGCAGCGGCACGCGCGAACTGGCGCTCGCACTGCTCAAGGCAAACGGCATCGTGCCGGGCGGCCCGACCAAACTGCTGCCGCTCTCGGGCGACGACGCCGCCCAGGCACTCGTCACCGGCAAAGTCGACGCGGCGTTTCTGGCCGGCGATTCGGCGCAACCGGCAGTGATGGGCAAGCTCTATCGCACGCCGAATGTGCAGTTCTACGATTTCACCCAGGCCGATGCCTACACCCGTCGTTTTCCGTATCTGACGCAGCTCCAGATGCCGATGGGCGCGTTCGACCTCGGCAAGAATCTGCCGTCCACGCCGATTCATATGGTGGCGCCGACCGCCGAACTGGTGGCGCGCGACTCGTTGCACCCTGCGCTGTCCGATCTGCTGATCGAAGCGGCACGCGAGGTCCACGGCAAGGCAAACATCATGCAGCGCGCCGGCGAATTCCCCGCGCCGCTCGCCCACGATTTCCCGATCAGCGACGACGCCGCCCGCTACTACAAGTCAGGCAAGAGCTTCCTCTACCGGATCCTGCCGTTCTGGCTGGCGAGTCTCGCGGACCGGCTGCTGGTGGTCGTGGTGCCGCTGATCGTGCTGCTGATTCCGGCGCTGCGCGTCGTGCCGTCGCTGTACACGTGGCGGGTGAAATCGCGCATCTACCGCTGGTACGGCGCGCTGATCGCGATCGAGCGCAGCGCGCTCAGCGAGTACTCGGCCGAAGAACGCGCCACGCTGATCGAGCGGCTCGACGCGATCGAAGAATCGGTGAACGGGCTAAAAATGCCGCTCGCCTATGCGGATCAGTTCTACGTGCTGCGCGAACATATCGGCTTCGTGCGCGAGCGGCTCACGCATAGCCGCGAGGCTCAGCGCGAGGCAGCGGGGGACTCGGACGACGAGCCACAACCATCTGCTTCGGCGCACGCAGCAGACGCCGATGACGCAACGGAATCACCTGAAGCGCGGGGAGCCGACGAGGCCGACAAGCCTTCGGCCGGTCGCCACGCCTA
Source organism: Paraburkholderia sp. WS6 (assembly GCF_030464835.1). Taxonomy (NCBI): domain Bacteria; kingdom Pseudomonadati; phylum Pseudomonadota; class Betaproteobacteria; order Burkholderiales; family Burkholderiaceae; genus Paraburkholderia; species Paraburkholderia sp. WS6. The sequence goes on along the minus strand of NZ_JALQCK010000040.1, from coordinate 80,001 downwards.
AGGACCCGTCTCGACCCACGTGGTCGAGTTTGGCGTCCCCCGTATCGGCCATCCCGATCCAAAACCACATTGACCGGTGCAAGCGGCGGCTGCACCGCGTAAGATCATTACAATTCCGACGGTCCAGCAGACGACACCGTTCGGAAAGGGCAATCCGGGAGACACTTATGACCGTAGGCATCGACGCCAGGCAACCGCTGTGGTTTTACGATTTTGTCTCGCCGTTCACCTACCTGTTGCTCGAGCAACACGACAAGTGGCCGGGCTTCGACTTCGCGTTCACGCCGGTCGTGCTGAACGATCTGTATCGCCACTGGGGCCAGCGGCCCGCTTATAGCGTGCCCGCCAAACGCACCTTCATGTACCGTCACGCGCTGTTTCGCGCGGAGCAACTCGGCATTCCGTTCAAGATGCCGCCGGCCCATCCGTTCGACTCGATGAAGCCGCTCCTGCTCGCCACCGCGGCGAAGGGCGACATCAGTTTCGTCCGCGAGATTTTCCGTTTTATCTGGCGTGAAGGCCGCGATCCTTCGAGCGATGCAGCATTCGCCGAACTGTGCGAGCGCGTCGGCAAGCCGGACGGCCCGGCACTGATCAAGAATGAAGAAGTGAAGGCGCAATTGCAGCGCAACACCACGGACGCAATCGGTCTGGGCGTCTACGGCGTGCCGACCTTCTTTCTGAACGACCAATTGTTCTGGGGCGAAGACGCGTTGCCTATGGTGCTGTATTGCGCACGCACGCCGAACTGGCTCGACTCGCAGGAAGTGAAGCGGGTCAGTTCGCTGCCTTCAGGCTTCGCGGACGACTAAGCGAAAGCAAGACGTAATATTCGTGCAGACAGGCATGCCGTGCTCGTATCCGTGCATGCCTTTTTTGACGTGATGGCGTCAGAAAGGCCGTCCTGATGCCGGCCATACCGTGCCTGCTATGCCGCCACAGCGCAAACGGGCCTAAGGTTATAACCTTTGCGCCCCGCTCTCGCGATCTGGCTCGCGGGCGGCTCCGTACGACGCTTCATCCGGGCCCGACCTGCTTGCACCGCCTCGCCTAAACCATGGACGATTCCGCCGCTTCCCTCGATATCTGGCTCGTGCGCGTGCTGCGCACCCTGATCGTCGAGCGCAGCGTCACACAAACCGCGCTGCGTCTGAATCAGACCCAGCCCGCCATCAGCACCGCGCTGCGCAAACTGCGCGAGACGCTGAACGATCCGATCCTCGTGCGCGGCAAGTCGGGCATGGTGCCGACCGAATACGGCGAATCGTTGCTGGCCTCGGCACAACGTGTGCTGCGCGAAGTCGATTTCGTTGCGACGCCGCATGGCGACTTCGATGCCGGCCGCTCGCGCCGCACCTTCCGCGTGGCGGCACCGGATTATCTGAACGACTTCTTCATGCCCACCGTGATCGCGCAGTTTCGCGAAGCGGCGCCGCATGCGCGTCTGGAGATCGATTCTTTAAGCCCGATGCTCGACCATTCGGCCGCGCTCGATGCGGGCGAACTCGATCTGGTGATCGGCAACTGGCCGAAGCCGGATCCGCGTTTCGAGCGCAGTGACCTGTTCTCCGATACGGTGGTGTGCCTGATGCGCGCCGATCATCCGCTCGCACGCACGCCGATGACACGCGAAGCGTATCTCGCCGCGCCGCATCTCGCACCAACGCCTTATAGCGGCGCAAGCGGCGGCGCCGTCGACATCGGATTCGCAAGGGCCCGCGCCGAGCGGCGCATCGTCGCCACGCTGCCCTATTTCGGCCTCGTACCGCAAACGCTGTTGCAATCGGATCTGATCTTCACGACCACGCGCCGTTTCGCGACGCACTATGCGAGCATCCTGCCGCTCGCCGTGGTCGAAGTGCCGATTCCGTTTCCACGCATCAAATGCTATCAACTGTGGCATCCGCAGCCGGATCGGCCGAGCGATGTCGGCTGGCTGCGTACGTTGATGTCGCAAGTGTCGGATGAATTGATCGCGCAGAAGGTGCGGCGCGCGAAACGGCCGGCGAAAAAAGAAACGTCAGCCGCGGAGGGCTGACGCTGTGGTTTGAAGTCTGGGGAGTTCAGGTTACGAGCCTGGCGTTGAACTCCTTACGCCAGGCGCCTCGCTCTATCTACTCACACGCTCGCGCAAAGCTTCTGTATTGCCGCCTGAGCCGAGGCTTGACGTGAACGGATCTGCAGCAACTCGGCACACACCGCGACCGCGATCGCCGCAGGCGCTTTATCCACAATGCCGGTCACGCCGATCGGGCAGGTCATCTCCACCAGCCGATCCAGATCCACGCCTCGATCCAGCAGACGACGCTCGAATTTCACGCGCTTTGTCTTCGACCCGATCATGCCGAAATAGGTGAAATCGCGCCGCCGCATGATGCGCGCGGCGAGCGAAAAATCGAGCGCGTGGTTATGCGTCATCACGAGGAAATACGCGCCGGGCGGCGCCGTGTCGACGATCGCATCGGGCGTGTCGGTCGCTTCGATCTGCACATTGGCCGGCGTTTCGTCGGGGAACAGTTCATCGCGCTCATCGACCCACTGGACGACGCACGGCAAGCTGCCGAGCAGCGTGACGAGCGCATGGCCGACATGCCCCGCGCCGAACAGCACGATGTGCATCGGCGCCGGACGCGGCGCTTGCACGGCGCTGCGCCGGCCGATCTGAACGGAAGAAAAGTCGTTCATGGCGATCATTCCAGTTGGTTTCAATATTTGCACGATTTGCCTTAGCTAGCCACTTTCAGGCGGTTCATGGCGCGACCCGGAGGTCACGCCAGGGTTCGACCAGGGCTCACGCGCTTACTGCCGCGCCGCCGCAGTCGCCGCCCGCACAGCGCCGACTGCCTTCAAGATTTCCTCGCTGGTTGCGGGCGCATTCAGCGGCGGGTTGACCTTGTGGTCACCCACGGCCGACACCGCATCGCGCACGGCGAAGAACACCGAGAACGGCAGCAGCAGCGGCGGCTCGCCGGTCGCCTTCGAACGGTGGATGCTGTCCTCCGCGTTGCGATTCTTGAACAGACGCACACGGAAGTCCGGCGGCGTATCGTTGACGGTCGGAATCTTGTAGGTAGACGGCGCGTGCGTCATCAGCTTGCCGCCGGTGTTCCACCACAGTTCTTCGGTCGTGAGCCAGCCCATGCCCTGAATGAACGCGCCTTCCACCTGACCGACGTCGAGCGCAGGGTTCAGCGAGGCGCCCACGTCATGCGAAGCGTCCGCGCGCAGCACGCGCATTTCGCCGGTCAGCGTGTCGATCACCACTTCCGACACGGCCGCGCCGTACGAGTAGTAGTAGAACGGCCGGCCTTGCAGCTTCGACTGATCCCAGTAGAGCTTCGGCGTCGCGTAGAAGCCGTCCGACCAGAGCTGGACACGCGCGACATAGGCCTTCGCGATCACTTCTTCGAACGGCACGATCATCTCGCCGACCACCACGCGATCGTGTACGAAACGCACTTCCGAAGCGGCTACCTGCCCTGCGCCGAAACGCTCGGCGGCGAAGGCCGACAGACGTTCGCGCAACTGGCGCGCGGCGTCTTGAGCAGCCTTGCCGTTCAGGTCCGAACCGGTCGACGCAGCGGTCGCCGAGGTATTGGCGATCTTGCTCGTATCGGTCGCCGTGACGCGGATGCGGTTAAAGCCGATGCCCAGTTCATGCGCCACGACCTGCGCGACCTTGGTGTTCAAACCCTGGCCCATTTCGGTGCCGCCGTGGTTCACCAGCACCGAACCGTCGGTGTAGATGTGCACCAGCGCGCCGGCCTGGTTGAAGTGGGTCACGTTGAACGCGATACCGAACTTGACCGGCGTGAGCGCCAGGCCCTTCTTCAGCACTTCGTTGTTCGCGTTGAACTCGTTGATCGCAGCACGGCGCGCGCGGTATTCACTGGTCGCTTCGAGTTCGTCGATCAGTTCGTGAATGACGTTGTCTTCGACTACCTGACCATACGGCGTCTGGTTGCGCTCGGTCTTGCCGTACAGATTGCGCCGGCGCACGTCGAGCGAATCCTCGCCGACCGAACGCGCGACGTTGTCCATGATGTACTCGATCGCGAACGCGCCTTGCGGACCGCCGAAGCCGCGGAACGCGGTATTCGACTGCGTGTTGGTCTTGCCGCAGAAGCCATCGATCGTGACGTCGGACAACCAGTACGCGTTGTCGAAGTGGCACAGCGCGCGCGTCATCACCGGACCGGACAGGTCGGCAGAGAAGCCGCAACGCGAGGTCATGTCGACCGTCACGCCGTCGATCACGCCCTTGTCGTCGTAGCCCACTTCATACGTATAGTGGAAATCGTGGCGCTTGCCGGTGACCATCATGTCGTCGTCACGGTCCGGACGCAGCTTGACCGGGCACAGCAGCTTCCATGCTGCGAGCGCCGCGCAGCACGCGAACAGACCCGATTGCGATTCCTTGCCGCCGAAGCCGCCGCCCATCCGGCGGCATTCGATCAGCACGTTGTGCGACGCCACGCCCAACGCGTGCGCGACCATGTGCTGCATTTCGGTCGGGTGCTGCGTCGAACAGTAGACGTGCATGCCGTCGTCGTCCTTCGGCACCGCGTATGAAATCTGGCCTTCCAGATAGAACTGCTCCTGGCCGCCGAGCAACATCTCGCCGGCTTCGCGACGAGCGGCGCGGGCGATCTTCGTATCGGCTTCGCCGCGCGCGAGTTTCATCGGCGGCAAGACGTGCTGGTTTGCGGCGCGAGCCTGTTGCGCGGTGAGAATGGCCGGCAGTTCTTCGTAGACGACTTCGGCGCGGCGCGCAGCGAGGCGCGCGATTTCATGCGAGGTCGCGACCACGATGAACATCGGCTGGCCGACGTATTGCACGACACCATCCGCGAGAATCGGATCGTCGCCATGGATGATCGGACCCACGTCGTTGACACCGGGGATATCGCCCGCGGTGAAGATCGCGACCACGCCTGGCGTGGCGCGCACTTTGTCGAGCGCCATCGAGACGATCTTCGCGTGCGCTTTCGGCGACAGGCCGAGCGCGGCGTGCAGCGTGCCGGCAAGCGTCGGGATGTCGTCGGTGTAGGTGGCGCGACCGCTCACGTGCAAATGCGCGGACTCGTGCGGGCGCGAGATGTGGACCTGGGTAAAGTCGTCGAGATCCTGAAGGTCTTTCAGGAACGGTTCTGCGTGCTGATTCATTCTTGTGTTCTCCGTGTCCTTGTGGCGTCAGGCGCTCGCACTGACAGGTGCGCAAGCTGCGGCAACTGCACGAACATCCAGTGCACTCTTGGGCAGCGGATTGTTCGGACGCGTTTCGAGCCAGAAGCGATACAAGGTGTTCTTCGCCGCTTCGAGGCGGTAGTTGCTGGTCGCGCGCATGTCGCTAAGCGGCGCGTAGTCGTTGCCGAGCGCGAGCATCGCGGCTTGCACGGTGGCTTCGTGCCATTCGGCGTCGCGCAGCACGGCTTCAGCGTGCGTCGCGCGCTTCGAGGTGGCGGCCATGCCGCCGAACGCAATGCGCGGCTCGCGGATCACGTTGCCGTCGGCGATAAAGGAGAACGCGGCGCACACGGCCGAGATGTCCGAGTCGAAACGCTTCGACAGTTTGTAGGTGCGGAACTGCAGATTCTTGCGCGCGCCGGTGCGGGTCGGCACCTTGAGTCCGACGACGAACTCGTGCTCCGCCATGTCCTTCTTCTGATACGCGAGGTACAGATCCTCGAGCGGCATTTCGCGTTCGATCTCGCCGCCGCGCACGATCACATGCGCGCCGAGCGCGATCAGGCCAGGCATCGAATCACCGATCGGCGAGCCGTTGGCGATATTGCCGCCGAGCGTGCCGGCATTGCGGATCGGCAGCGACGCAAAGCGTTGCCACATTTCGGTGAGTTCCGGATATTGCTTGGCGATTTCCGCGTAGGCCTTTTCGACGCTCACGCCTGCGCCGATCTCGATCCAGTCGTCGTTGGTTTCGAGCTTCTGCAATTCGGCGATCTGCCCGACATACACGATGTTGCCGAGATCGCGCATCATCTTGGTGACCCACAGACCGATGTCCGTGCTGCCGGCGAGAATACGCGTGGCGGGTTCGGCTTGCTTGATTTTCGCGAGCGCCTCGACCGTACGCGGCGCGTCGAACTGCTGGCCGGCGTGCTGGTAATGGAACGTGTCCTTGCGCTCGAGCGCGGCGAGCGCGTTCGACAGCGCTTCGACATTGACCGGCGCTTTCGGCGCGGGCGCTTCGAACATGCGCACGGCCGCGTCGACGATCGGACGATAGCCGGTGCAGCGGCACAGATTGCCGGTCAGCGCGTTGCTGATCGCGTCGCGCGACGGCACAGTTTTGTTCGCGCAGCTATGTTCGTGACCGTGCTTTTCGTACAGCGACCACATCGACATGACGAAACCCGGCGTGCAGAAACCGCATTGCGAACCGTGGCACTCGACCATCGCTTCCTGCACCGGATGCAGCGAGCCGTCCGGCTGGCGCAGGTCCTCGACGGTGAAAAGCGCTTTGCCGTCCAGCGTCGGCACGAACTGGATGCAGGCGTTGACCGCCTTGAAGTCGACGCCGCCCGCCTCGTTACGCTCGCCGATCACGACCGTGCACGCGCCGCAGTCGCCTTCGGCGCAGCCTTCCTTGGTGCCGGTGCAATGCACGTCCTCGCGCAAATACTGCAGGACGGTGCGGGTGACGGGCGCATCCTTGATCTCACGGATCGCGTTGCGGTGGTAGAAGCGAATCGGCTCAGTCATGTCTCGTTACTCTCAATGTTCTGTGTCCGTTGGGACGTGCTGCGATGATGGTTCGAAAACTATCACCATCAATAAATACAACCCATAGCGGGGATCGCATGCGGGACATATTCGTGAAACGATATAGAGATGGGTTTGGGGTTCGGTTGGCTTATGTTGATTTGGCTGTTTTGCAGCATTTTTAGATAAATTGTAGTTTTACAGCCATGGACGACCAGGGCGCATTCATCCGGTTGGCATCGGAAGACCTCTCGTGCAGAGTGAAAACGGACCACTATATCGATCCGGCACCGTTATTTAGGCACCGAAATTATTAAGCAACCCCTGCAAGGGAATCGGTTCCATGGGAAAATCACGCCTTCCCGCCGTTTTCAAGTCTCGTTTTCCCCATGTCCACCGACTCAGCGACACCGCGCAGCGAATTTGCGACGACCATGCAGATCATTCCGGTCGTCTTTTTCACATTTCTTTGCTACCTGACGATCGGAATTCCGCTCGCGGTGCTGCCTGGCTACGTCCACGACGATCTGGGTTACAGCGCGATTCTGGCCGGCGCGGCGATCAGCATTCAGTACCTGGCGACGCTGGCATCGCGGCCGCTCGCCGGCCGCTCGGCCGACACGTTAGGGCCGAAGCGGACGGTCACGATCGGCCTGCTGGGTTGCGGCGCGAGCGGGATCTTGTTGCTGCTGGCCGTGTTATGCGGGCGCTGGCCGGTGGTGAGCCTGGGGCTGCTGGTGTGTAGCCGTCTCGTACTCGGCTTCGGCGAAAGCCTGTGCGGTACTGGCGCGATTTTGTGGGGCATCGGCCGGGTGGGCACGAGCAACAATGCGCGGGTGATTTCTTGGAACGGCATCGCGACTTATGGCGCACTTGCGATTGGCGCGCCGCTTGGCGTAGCGATTGCGCACACGATCGGGTTTGCCGCGTTGGGCGTTCTGGTGATTTTGCTGGCGGCGCTCGGGTTTTATCTGGCGCGGCCTATCGCGCCGGTGCCGATCGTGCATGGCGAGCGGATGTCGTACCGGAGCGTGTTCACGCGGGTACTGCCGCATGGGATTGGGTTGGCGCTGGGCTCGGCCGGCTTTGGGTCGATTGCGACGTTTATTACGCTGTTTTATGCCGCGCGGCATTGGCCTAATGCGGCTTTGTCGTTGACTGTTTTCGGCACGTTGTTTATCGGTGCGCGCTTGTTGTTCGCTAATACGATCAAGGCTTACGGTGGGTTCCGGGTCGCGATTGCTTCGTTTTCGTTTGAATGTGCTGGGTTGTTGATGTTGTGGTTGGCGCCGGAGCCGCATATTGCCCTCGCGGGGGCGGCGTTGACCGGGTTTGGGTTTGCTTTGGTGTTTCCTGCTCTTGGCGTTGAGGCGGTTGGGCTTGTGCCGCCCGCTAGTCGTGGGGCGGCTTTGTCGGCTTATTCTGTGTTTCTTGATCTTTCTCTGGGGATTACGGGGCCGTTGGCCGGGTATATCGCTGGGGAGTTTGGTTATGCGCAGGTGTTTTTGTTTGCGGCGGTCGCTTCCGCGATGGCGGTTGTGCTGTCGACGATGATGTATTTGCGGAATTCACGGGCGCCTAATGCGCCTGCGGCGACCTGATTTTTTTGCTCGCTCTGCGCTTGTTGTCTGTGTTCTTAGGGCGTTGGCCTTTCCTTGTTTTGTTAGTGGTCTATTAGCGTTGCCCCTGTGCGGGGCGGCACCTACTTTTCTTTGCCGGCTGCAAAGAAAAGTAGGCAAAAGAAAGCAGCTCAAACCGCTCATGCTAAGCGGGCACCGTGGTCTGCTACGGGTAGTGGTGCATCTGGAATCTGTGTTCGTGCACCTGCATACGTCAGTGACAAGGGAGTCATACTTCCGGCGGCGCTGCGCGCGCCGAAGAGTACTTCATACCCCCCGCTACGTTTTGACGCTCGCGTCTCGCTACCGAACCGTGGCTCGTCATTGCACCACCACCGCCGCGATTGTGATTGGAACAGCAACTGCAACCACCCACCGCCGCTGCCGCAGCGACTGTGAACGTGATCGGGACCAGGACGGTAGTCAGCACACCGACATATCATGTGAAGCGGGTGTTCCCGCGTGGGTGCAGAAGCGTGTCGCCGAGGCAAAGCCGACGTCCCCACAGACCCGAACCGAAGCCCTTGGTTTCCCATGCAGACCCGTCCGCGACGCACGCAGTGCGGAGTGGGAGCTGATGAGCCCCTTGTCACTAACGCTGAACGCGCGAGAACACGGATTCCAGATGCACCACTACCCACCGCAAACCATGGTGCCCACTTAGCAGTAGCGGTTTGAGCTGCTTTCTTTTGCCTACTTTTCTTTGCAGCCGGCAAAGAAAAGTAGGTGCCCCCCCGCACAGGGGGAACGCTAATAGACCACTAACAAATCAAGGAAAAGCCAACACCCCAAGAACACTGACAATAAGCGCCGCGAAGGCAAAAAAACCTCATTTCCCTTCGGATAACCCCCGCTCAAGCGCCGCCACCCCAGCCGGCAACTCAACCTTAACTCCGAGATCCACCATCGTCCGCCCAAGCGCATGCAAGGTCCTGAACAGGTTATGTTCCCGACACTGCTCACCCATCTGCCCAATACGCACAATCGGCAAACCAAACGAACCCGAGATTTCCACCTGGTGATGCCGCGAGATATGCCCGCAGATATCAGCAGGACTCAATCGCTCCGGCACAACGATGCCAACAACCGAATTCAAACGACAAGGCGCCGGCGCATAGAGCCGCAAACCCAACGCAGTAATCCCCGCCTGCAGCGCAACCGAACACTTCAAATGCCGCGCAAACCGCTTCTCAAGCGTCTCCGCACACACAAGCCGCAACGCCTCGTGCAACGCCAGCACCCCCGACACGGGCGCCGTATAGTGATACCCCGCGTTGTGCCAAAAATTCTCCGCAAGCGAAGCATCAAGACACCAATGCGCATTCGGCGCCGTGCGCCCCTTCACCCGCGCCCATGCCTCATCCGAAAACGCGATCAGCGAAACCCCCGGGATCGACGACAAGCCCTTCTGCCCGCCGGTAATGACCGCATCGATGCCCCACGCGTCCATCTCCAGGGGCATCGTGCTCAACGTACACACCGCGTCGACGATGACCAGCGCACCGGCTGCTTTCGCAAGCGCCGCAATCTCCTTCAATTGATGGTTCCACACGGTGTTGGACGTCTCGCCCTGCACGATCGTCACTATCTCGGGACGCTCGCGGCGGATCGCCTCAGCCACGCTTTCGAGACTCGCCACAGTACCGTCCTCGACGTCGAGAATCGCAACTTCCGCGCCGACGCGCCGGCCCATCTCCGCCATCCGTTCGCTGAAAAAGCCGTTCTTGATGCTCAGCACTTTCGTGCCTTCCCATGCGAGGTTGGAGATCGCCATTTCCATCGCGGCAGAACCCGGCCCGGCTACGCCCAGCACCCACTTCGAATTCGTCTGGAACACGTAGCGCGCCATGGTCTTCACCTGGCCGATCACCTTCACCATCGTGCTGCCCAGGTGGTTGATCACCACCGTATTGGCCTTGGCCACCGCCGCGGGAATCGGCACGGGGCCGGCGCCCATCATCAGCAACGGCTCTTCGGGAAGAATGGCGTCGAGCGATTCGACAACCGGACAAGGCACAGCGTAGGAAACCGGTGCGGCAGAGGTGGATGAAGTCGGCATGATCGGTACGTGAATGTCAGAGTGCAAAGGGACAAGCGGCCCCGCCAGCAATGACACTGGCGGGGCCGCTTAACCGATCATTCACTGATCCGCACAATTGCGCAAGTTTTTTGTCCATGCCTGACCGCGCTCGAAGCCGAGTTCCAGCGCGGATCCCGCACAAATCAAGCGTGAATTAAAGCCTCACTTCACCTTGGTCTTATCGAGCTTCTTGCCGGTTGCCGCGTTGTACCGCTCGACGTATTCCTCGATCAGCTTGCGCATCGCGCGGCCGATCTGCCGATAGTCCGACTCGTTCAGATTAGCCAGCGACACCCGCCCCGACGGATGCTGCGTACCGAAGCCGCGTCCCGGCAACAGCACCACGCGTGCTTCGCGCGCGAGGCGGAACAGCAATTCCGAAGGCTCGGTGTTCTTCAGCAGCCACTCGACGAACTCGCGCCCGAACATACGCTCGCCGAGGAACTCGATGTCGAGAATCGTGTAGTAGTCGACCTGGTTCGGATCGTCGTCTTCGAACGAGATGCCGACCTCTTCGTACAGCGCCTGCTTGCGCTTGCGGATCAGGCGCTTCAATGCGTTCTTGTACGCGTCGGGCGTGTCCATCAGCGAAAACAGCGAGAACAACACCATTTGCACCTGCTGCGGCGTCGACAAACCCGCCGTGTGATTCAGCGCGACGGTGCGGCTATCGGCGACCAGCCGGTCGATGAACTTGAGCTTGTCCGGTTCGGTCGTGATCGATTCATAGCGCTCGTGCAACTGCTTCTTCGCGTCCTTCGGCAACTCGGCGATCAGCTTGTCGAGCACGTTGTCGCGATGCGTCGCGATCACGCCAAGACGCCAGCCCGTCGCGCCGAAATATTTCGAGTAGGAGTACACGAGGATCGTGTTCTTCGGCGCGAGCGCGAACAGCGAGACGAAGTCGTCGGCGAAGGTCCCGTACACGTCGTCGGTCAACAGAATCAGGTCGGGGCGTTCCTTGACGATGTCCGCGATGTATTGAAGGCTCTCGTCGTCGATCTTCACCGAAGGCGGGTTGCTCGGGTTCACGAGGAAGAACGCCTTGACCTTCGGATCGCGCAGCTTGTCGAGTTCCTTTTTCGAATACTGCCAGCCGCTTTCAACCGTGGCTTCGAGATTGACGACGTTCAACTGATAGTCGTTCAGGCGCGGAATTTCGATGTACGGCGTGAAAATCGGCAGGCCCAGCGCAATCGTGTCACCCGGCTTGATCAGGTGATTCTCGCGCATCGTGTTGAAGATGTACGTCATTGCCGCCGTGCCGCCTTCCACCGCGAACACGTCGAACTCGCCGACGAACGGATGGTTGCCGATCATCTCCTTGCGCAAATACTGCCCGACAATCTGTTCGGATAGCTTGAGCATCCGGTCCGGCACCGGATAGTTCGATGCGAGAATGCCCTCGCACATTTCATAGAGGAAGTCGCCCGCGGAGAGTCCGAGCTGATCGCGCACATACGACACCGCGCCGCGCAGAAAGTCGATGCCGGGCACGCCCTTGTTTTCGCGCAGGAACAGATCGAAGCGCTCCGTCAGCCCTTCGCGCCGCGGGAAACCGCCAACGCCTTCCGGCATGAACGCAAACGAGCGCTCCGACTCGCGCATCGCAAACAAGCCGAGCTGCCAGAAACCGTGGCGCGGAATCGTCGCGAGGAAGTTCGGGTTGCCGCGGCCGGCATTGAGCATCGATGCGTTGGCGGCACGCTCCACCGCGCCGCCGCCCGCGGCCTTGATCAGTTCATCCTTGAGTTCGAACGGGCTGAGCGCCGCAAAGCCGGCTTGAGCCATGTCGCCTTGTTTCTTGCCGCTTTTCTCTTTTGCCATGATGCGTTCTCCAATGTGCAAGTGAATGACGCCGGCGTCGCGAGGGACACGTTCAGTTGCCGCCGGCGTAAGAGAGATCGATAAATGCGTACGCTAAACCGGGCTAAACCAGCCCGACCACGAGCGGTCCGAGCAAGGTCAACGCGACGTTCGCAATTGCGTAGGTGATCGCAAACGGCACGGTCGGTACGGCGCTTTCCGCCTTGTCGAGTACACCGCCGAATGCCGGGTTGGCACTGCGTGAACCCGTCAGCGCGCCGGCCAGGATGGCCGCGTTGTTATAGCGCAGCACGTAGCGGCCGAACAGCATCGTCAGTATCAGCGGCAGCACAGTGACAACCACCCCGAGCAGGAAGATCGTCATACCGCTCTGCTTGACGGTCACCACGGCCTGCAAGCCCGAATTCAAACCGACCACCGCGACGAACGCCGCGAGGCCGAAGTCCTTCAGCAACTGCGAAGCCGCAGACGGCATTGCGCCGTACATCGGATGCTTGCCGCGCATCCAGCCGAACAGCAGGCCGGCCAGCAGACAGCCGCCACCGGAACCGAGCGTGAGCGGAACGCCGCCCACGTCGATCACGATCAGACCGATCAGCAGACCCAGCACGATGCCGACACCCATATAGATGAAGTCGGTCTTGTTGCTGTACGGCAGCTCGTAGCCGGTTGCATCGACGGCGCGCTTGGTGTCTTTCGGCGAACCGTAGAAGGTGATCACGTCGCCGTGCTCGAGTTTGGTTTCGGGCAGGATCGGCAGCGGCTGACCGGCACGCGAGGCGCTCTGGATATAAACACCATGGCGCAAGTCGCGATCCACGACTTCGCGCGCGGCGGCGATCGTCGTGTGATTCATGCCTTTGCGTGTGAACACACCGTCGCGCGTCTGCATCACGACGCCAATGTCGTCGACGCTGGCGATCTCGTTGCCGTTCGCGCCGAATGCGACCACCGCCTCCCGGCGGCCCACCACCAGCACTTCGTCGTTGAGTTGCAAGGTCAGATCGGGCGTCGGCTCGAGGTTCTTACCGTCACGCTTGATCCGCTCGATCGTCAACATGTCCTGATGCAGGGTCTCGACTGCCTTGACCGTTTTCCCGGCGCTGACATCGATCTTGTACGCACGCCCCACCAGTTCGGGCAACGCACGAATTTGCCCCGCTCCGAGCGACGACGAACCTGCAGACAGTTCACGCTCCGCTTCGATCGAGGCGTCGCGCAGACTCTGCCCCATGAACTTCGGCAGGATGTTCACGCAGACAATGATGGCGCCAAGCGAGCCGAACACGTAGGTCACCGCATAGGCAATCGCCACGTCGGATTGCAGCGACTTGACCTGATCGGCGGGCAAACCGAGACGCGCGATTGCGTCCCCCGCAGTGCCGATGATCGCCGACTGCGTCAGCGCGCCGCCCGCGAGTCCGGCGGCGAGTCCCTTGTTCAGATGGAACAGCTTCGCGCAGATCACCACGGTGATCAGTGCGGTGACGGCGAGAAATATCGCCATCGCGATCTCACGCAGCGTCTTGCGGTTCAGCGAGTTGAAGAAGCCCGGCCCGGAGTCGTAGCCGACCGCGTAAATGAACACGGCGAACATCACCGATTTCACGCCGTTGTCGATCGTCACGCCCGCCTGACTAATCAAGACCGCGGCCAGCAATGAACCGCCTACGCCGCCTAACTGGAATTTGCCGAAGTTGATCTGCCCGATGAAATAGCCGGCTGCAAGTGACAGAAACAGCGCAATCTCGGGTGATTTCTGAAAAATGTGATGTAGCCAGTCCATCATGCCCTCGCTGGATAGTTTGCGATACTGAGTACTGGATGCTGCATGTGCATACGAACCTCACGGCATCCGCATGCGGTCGACTTCGCGCCACGCCGCGCGCAGCCCATCTGCCCCGCCTAGCCGAACTTCCCGGCGAGGCCGACGACGACCGGCCCCATCAACGGCAGCAGAATGTTCGAGAGTGCATAGGTGATCGTGTAGCCGATCACGGGCGTCGAATTGCCGGTTACGCCGACCAGCGCGCTGATCGCCGGCGTGCTGCATTGTTGACCGGCAATGGCGCCGAGCAGCATGGGCGCTTCGAGCTTGAGAAACGCTCGGCCGATCCAGAGCGACAACAGGCCGGGCACGAGCACCATCAGGATGCCGGCGACGGGTAGCGCCAGACCGTATTCGCGCACCAGCTTGATGGCATCGGGCCCCGCCGACAGACCGACGGCGGCAATGAAGGTGGCAAGGCCGAAGTCCTTGAGAATTTGCGCGGCGGCCGAAGGCAGCGAGCCCACTAACGGATGGCGCGAACGGATCCAGCCGAACAGCAACCCTGAGAGCAGACAGCCGCCGCCCGTGCCCAGCGCGATCGACACACCGCCGATGCGCCCGCCGAGATGGCCGATCGCCATGCCGAGCAGCACGCCCAGGCCGAGATAGACGAAGTCGGTTTTCTGGGTCGCGGTAAGCACGTAGCCCAGATTCCGCGCGCCACGCTCGACGTCGGCTTTCGCGCCCACCAAGGTCAGCACGTCGCCACGATTGAGCTCGGTGCCGGGCAGCGCGGGCACCGTGGTTTCAAGCCGCGTGACGGCCGCGATGTAGATGCCGCGCCCTTCCTCCGGCTTCGCCCGTTCGCGCAACTGCGCGACCGTCAGACCATGCGCGTCGCTGCGCGTCAGCACGACGTCGAGCTTCTCCGCAATGATCTGGCTGAAGCCGGCGTCCGCCACTTCTTCGCCGAGGCTGGCAGCCGCGGCGACCATCGCTTCGCGCCGCCCGCCCACAAGAATCAGGTCGCCGGCGGCCAAGGTCAGTTGCGGCTCGACCGGCACGTCGGCTCCGTTGCGCCGAACCTGCTCGATGGTCAGGTTGAAGCCGTGCTTCTGTTCGAGCGCCTGGATCGTCCCGCCGGCCGCCGTGCCGACCCGGAACGCGCGGCCCACGAGCGCCGGGGCCGCAGCCCGCTGGCCCTCGCCGAAGGCACCGTCGCCGCCAAGCTTGTGCCACACACGCTCGGCTTCTTCGCGCAGATTGATGCGCAGCAGCAGCGGCGCAAACTGACTGGTGAACAGGACGATGGTGATCAGGCCGAACAGGTAGCTCACGCTGTACGCGGTCACGATGTTGGCCTGCAGGCGCAGCGTCTCAGCGTCGCTGAAGCCGAGCTTGGCAATCGCCTCCGAAGCCGTGCCGATCACCGCCGACTCCGTCGCGGCGCCGGCCAGCAAACCGGCCGCCGTCCCGGCGTCGAGCCGCATCACGAAGACCGCAATCATGATCAGCACCAGCACCGAGACGATCTCGACCACCGACAGCAAGCCATAGCGCCAGCCCCGGCCAATGTTGGCAAAGAACTGCGGTCCACCGGTGAAACCCAGCGCGAAGATGAACAGCGCAAAGGCGA
Organism: Paraburkholderia sp. WS6; assembly: GCF_030464835.1. NCBI lineage: Bacteria > Pseudomonadati > Pseudomonadota > Betaproteobacteria > Burkholderiales > Burkholderiaceae > Paraburkholderia > Paraburkholderia sp. WS6. The sequence goes on along the minus strand of NZ_JALQCK010000040.1, from coordinate 64,345 downwards.
TGTTCTTCAGATCGGGGGCAAGCCGCGCGCCGGTCTGCCCCAACAGCAAGGCCACGATCAACGTGCCGCAGACGCCGCCCAACTGAATTGGCCCCACGCGAAACGAACCAATGAAATATCCGATTGCAAGGCTTGCGAACAGCGCGATCTCCGGTTGAGACCTCAGCAATTCACCGATCATGTTGGCTCGCCGATTTACGGTTTTACGGTTTATTAGCAGAAAGATGAAAAAATCTTTCTGGAATTTGAAATGAATTCGATCCGAGTCAACCCGACTCAGGAATTACTCATCCGGCATCACCGAATTCCATTGAATGGAAAGTTTATTGCAATGGCATGACGCTCTCGGCGCCAAAGAAGATATGCCGCAATGCAGCGACGATAGCGATAGTGAAATACTTTTCAGCAAGTTCGACAGTCACGCTTTCCTCGCGAAGTTTGTCCGACGCCTGAAAAAGGCACGTTCTGCTGGCGGCCGGTTCTCTCTTGGCATGATTGAACATGTTTTATTGGGACTGCTTTTTTAATAAATATTGTAGTTCGGCATCGCTGTCAATATGATTTTCAATTGCGACCGTTTTCGCTTCGCAAAAGATGATCTTTAGTAAAGGGCGGAATGGTTTTCGGACCGTGCATCGCAAGCAGCGGTCATTACCATAAAGGGCCGATATACTGACGTGCCCGCCTGCCGCCTCGTAAGTCGGCATTCACCACGCCGGCACGCATCCTTCGGAGCCATTCATGCGCATGATCCTGTTCAGCAGCCGCCAATACGACAGCGACACGTTCGGCGAGGCCAACGGCACGCATCGCTATGAACTGCACTTCCAGGAATCGCACCTCGATGTCGAAACCGCGATCCTCGCCGAGGGCTACGAAGTGGTCTGCCCGTTCGTCAACGACAACGTCGACGCCGTCGTCCTGGAACGTCTTCATGCCGGCGGCACACGCATGATCGCGTTGCGCTCGGCGGGCTTCAATCACGTCGACCTGGCCGCGGCCGAGCGTCTCGGCATGACGGTTGCACGGGTGCCGGCCTACTCGCCGCACGCGGTCGCCGAACATGCGGTCGGTCTGATTCTGGCGCTGAACCGGCGCTTGCCGCGCGCGGTCGCGCGCACCCGTGAAGGCGATTTCTCGCTGCTTGGGCTGCTCGGCTTCGATCTGCACGGCAAGACTGTGGGCGTGATCGGCACCGGCATGATCGGCCGCGTGTTCGGCCGCATCATGGCGGGCTTCGGCATGCAGGTGCTCGCTCATGACCCAGGTACGCCGGCTGAGGATCTGCTTGCCCTCGGCGCGCGTTACGTGCCGCTCGACACCCTGCTCGCCGAAAGCGACGTTGTCAGCCTGCATTGTCCGCTGGTGCCCGGCACGTACCATCTGATCGACGGGCCCGCGCTCGCGAAGATGAAGCGTGGCGCGATGCTGATCAACACGGGGCGCGGCGGACTTGTCGAAAGCAATGCGCTGATCGGCGCGTTGAAAGATTGCCAGCTCGGCCATCTCGGGCTCGACGTGTACGAGGAAGAAGGCGGCCTCTTTTTCGAGGACCACTCGAACCTGCCGTTGCAGGACGACGTGCTGGCGCGTCTATTGATGTTCCCGAACGTGATCGTCACCGCGCACCAGGCATTCTTCACGCGCGAGGCGATGAACGAGATCGCGCAGACCACGCTTGAGAACGTCGCGGCATGGCAGGCCGGCACGCCGCGCAACGTCGTACGGGCGCGAAGTTAGGTAGTGCCGCTGCCATCCACGGTAGTCGGGCGGATTACCGTGCGGGCGTCGTCCGCTGCGCCGCATATCTCGCGCAGCAAGGCCGCCTCGCGTTCGTGCACTTCCACCGGAAACCAGCGCGCGCCCGCATCGGCCAGATAGCGCGCGCGATGCTGCCCGTTGCGAAACGCCACCACGCCCTCGCGCTCGAGACCGAACCAGCCCAGCAGACCCGGCGCGCGACGCGTCGAGATCGTCACGTACGGCATCTGCGGAATGCGCGGATTCTCCGGATCGAGAAACTCGCGAATGCCACGCACCTTGCCCGAATGCCATTCGGCAACCGGCTTCAACACGTAATCCGTGTTGTCGCGATCCGCGCATTCCAGCAACTTGCGCGCATCGACCATGACCACCTGATGGCGCGTGCCGTCAGTCACGAATACGCGTTTCAGGCGCACATGGTCGTACCATGGATGTTCATGTTCATGCAGCGGCACGGTCCAAACCGTCTCGACAGAGGCCGGCGCGGCTGAGGGCGATGAATTGGACAAGGGCAAAGGCGGGCTCGATAAGCTAGCAAAAAAACGCCAGCGCGTTAAAAGAGCGCTAACGCTACGAGCCGATTGTGAAAGATGCATGACAACCAACGGTATTAGTCGCACTGCATGAGCGCAGCGCATGAACATCCGGCATGAGCGGCCGGACGCGAACCTTTACGGACACAACGATGATAACCACGCAAAATCTAAATGAACATGTGCGCATCGAAGCCAATGAGGACACCGGCGTCGCCACGATCGTGCTCGCACGGCCGGCGCGCCGCAATGCCGTCGACCGTCCTACCGCGGAAGCGCTCAGCGCCGCCTTCCGCCGCTTTGAAGCGGAGCCGGCATGGCGCGCGGCCGTGCTGTTCGGCGCGGGCGGCACCTTCTGCGCCGGCGCGGATCTCACCGCGCTCGCCGACGAGGCCCGCCGCAATGAACTACACGCCGACGGCAGCGGTCCCGGTCCGATGGGACCGACGCGCATGAGCTTCAGCAAACCGGTGATTGCCGCGATTGCCGGCTACGCGGTCGCGGGCGGTCTCGAACTGGCCGCGATGTGCGATCTGCGCGTCGTCGAAGAAGATGCCGTGCTCGGCGTGTTCTGCCGGCGTGTCGGAATTCCGCTAATCGATGGCGGCACGATCCGCTTGCCGCGACTGATCGGACTATCGCGAGCACTCGACCTGATTCTGACCGGCCGCGCGGTGGATGCCCAGGAAGCGCTCAGCTTCGGCCTCGCCAACCGTGTTGTGCGCAAGGGCGAGGCACGCGCGGCGGCAGAACAGTTGGCCACTGAACTGGCGGCCTTTCCGCAAGCGGCGCTGCTGGCGGACCGCCGCTCCGTATTGGAAAACAGCACGCTCGAGGATCTTGCTCTCGCGCTGCAGCGTGAAGGTGCCGGTGGCTATCAGGCAGTATTCGACGAGGGTGTCACGGGTGCCGCGCGTTTTGCCGAAGGCGCCGGTCGTCACGGCAATACTTTCAAGTCAGACGAAAGCACGCCATAAAACGGCCCCATTCCACGGGGCAATGTGCTGTCGAGCGCATTCCCAATGCACGCTCCCAGGCGAGCTTTCAGCAAAAAACAACAGCCTGCTTGACGCTCAGCAAGGGTGTTTTGACTTAGGTAGAATCCCCTACTGTTTTCCCCTCGCATGGCGCATGCGTTCTCGTCCCGAAAAATGCGCGCCTGCCGCACGACGCTTCCCGTCGCGCCGATTCACGCTCCATCACCATGCCTTTACCCCTGCTCGCCCTTGCCGTTGCCGCTTTTGGAATCGGTACCACTGAATTCGTGATCATGGGGCTGCTGCCCGATGTCGCGCGCGATCTGTCCGTGTCGATCCCGGCGGCCGGCATGCTGGTGTCGGCTTATGCACTCGGCGTCACCATCGGCGCGCCAATCGTCGCGATAGCCGTGGCCAACATGCCGCGCAAGAAGGCGTTGATGAGTCTGATCGGCGTCTTCATCGTCGGCAATCTGCTGTGCGCGATCGCGCCGGGCTACGCGGTGCTGATGGCCGCGCGCATCGTCACGGCGTTTTGCCATGGCGCGTTCTTCGGCATCGGTTCAGTGGTCGCGGCCGGTCTGGTCGCGCCGAACCGTCGCGCGCAGGCCATCGCCCTGATGTTCACCGGCTTGACGCTCGCCAACGTGCTTGGTGTACCGCTCGGCACGGCGCTCGGCCAGGCGGTGGGCTGGCGTGCGACCTTCTGGGCCGTGACCGGCATCGGCATTCTCGCCGCGGGCGCGCTCGCCGTGTGCCTGCCGGCGAAGATCGAGATGCAGAAGGCGAGCCTCGTGCGCGAATTCAGCGTGTTGAAGAATCCGCAAGTACTGATGGTGCTCGGCATCAGCGTGCTCGCGTCGGCCAGCCTGTTTTCCACCTTCACGTACATCACGCCGATTCTCGAAGACGTGACCGGTTTCACGCCACATGCGGTCACCTTCGTGCTGTTGCTGTTCGGCCTCGGCTTGACGGTGGGCAGCACGCTCGGCGGCAAGCTCGCGGACTGGCGGCTGCTGCCCTCGCTGGTCGCGTTTCTGCTGGCGATCGTCGTCATCCTGACGATCTTCGCCGGCACGATGCACGCCGAGATTCCGGCCATGATCACGATCTTCGTGTGGGGCATTCTGGCCTTCGCGATCGTGCCGCCGCTGCAAATGCTGATCGTCGACCGCGCGAGTCATGCGCCGAATCTGGCGTCGACCCTGAATCAAGGCGCGTTCAACCTCGGCAATGCAACGGGCGCGTGGCTCGGCGGCATGGCGATCGGCGCGGGCGCGCCGCTCACTACGCTGCCGTGGGTCGGTGTGGCGACCTCCATCGGTGCGCTGGCGCTAACGCTGTGGTCGGTGTCGATCGACCGGCGCGCGCAACGGATGGCCGTGGCCGGATAACCGAGGCAGGTGCGAATGACTCGCGGCCGTAGTAGCATCTCCGCCGATGAAAGTCATCTTCACTCGCGATTTCCTCGCTCTGATTCTTAGTGTTGCCGTGGTCGGACTCGGCAGCGGCGCCACACTTCCCCTCACCGCCCTCGCGCTGACGCAAGCCGGCTATGGCACCGACGTGGTCGGTCTCCTGACCGCCGCGCAAGCGGGCGGCGGCCTGATCGTCGTGCCGGTGGCGGCCTGGATCGCGGCGCGCTGCGGCGGCCGCCAGGTGATCGTCGGCGCAGTGCTGACGGTTGGGGTCGCCACCGCGCTGATGCAACTCACCTCGAACCTGTGGCTATGGGCCGCGTTGCGCGTACTCTGCGGCGCGGCACTGATGCTGCTCTTCACGATCAGCGAAGCATGGGTCAACCAGCTCGCTGACGACGCCACCCGCGGCCGGGTCATCGCGATCTATGCGACCAACTTCACGCTATTCCAGATGTCGGGTCCGGTGCTAGTGAGCCAGATCGCCGACCTCACGCACTGGCGCTTCCTGATTTGCGGCGCGATCTTCCTGCTGGCCTTGCCCGCGCTCGCCAGCATCCGCAAGACGCCGCAAGCGTTGAAGGATGAACACGCCGCGCACGGCAGTTGGCGCCATGTGCTGCCGCAAATGCCGGCGCTCGTGATCGGGACGGGTTTTTTCGCGTTGTTCGATACGATCGCGCTGTCGCTGCTGCCGCTCTTCGCGATGTCGCACGGCATCACGAGCGAGGTGGCCGTGCTGTTCGCGTCGGCCCTGCTGCTCGGCGATACAACGATGCAGTTTCCGATCGGCTGGCTCGCCGACCGGCTCGGCCGGGAACGCGTGCATATCGGCTGCGGTGTGATCGTCGTGGTATTGCTGCCGTTGCTGCCCTGGGCGATCAATTCGCCGTGGCTGTGCTGGCCGTTGCTCTATGTACTCGGCGCGACGGCTGGGGCGATCTATACGCTGTCGCTGGTCGCCTGTGGCGAGCGCTTTCGCGGTGTCGCGCTGGTGTCGGCAAGTTCGGTGGTGGGGGCGTCGTGGAGCGTGGCCAGTTTCGGTGGGCCGCTGGTGGCCGGCGCGTTGATGAAGGGGGTTGGCAACGACACGATAGTCGGTGTGCTTCTGGTTGCTGCGCTCGCGTTTCTTGGTGCGGCTTGGTGGGAAAAGCGGCGTGCGCCGATGCGGGCGATCGGCTGAGGGTGCGGCTGCGGCTGCGGTGTTGTTGCGTTGTTGCGTTGTTGCGTTGAGGTGTTGAGCCGTTGAGCCGTCGAACCACGCTCGCCTCGGGATACGAAAACGGGGAAGCCGCGATGGCTTCCCCGTTTTGCATAGCGCTTCCTGCCGCGTGATTTCCGCGCTACTTCTGCTCTACTTCCGCGCCGGCAGAATCTCCCCGACACACGTGCCGAAGCCCACACGATACCCATCGCCCTGGCACCATCCGGCGAGCGTCAGTTCGTCGCCGTCTTCGATAAACCCGCGTGTGCCGCCCTCTTTCAACTCCAACGGATTCTTGCCGTTCCATGTGGACTCGAGCAGGCTGCCGCATGAGTCGGCGGTCGGGCCACTGATCGTGCCCGAACCCATCAGATCGCCGACCCGCGTATTGCAGCCCGATACCGTGTGATGCGCGAGCTGTTGCGCCATCGTCCAGTACATGTGTTTGAAGTTGGTCCGCGAGATCGTGGTGGCCTGCTTGGCCGCTTGCGGCCGCAGCGTCACTTCCAGCGAGATGTCGAACGCGTGCTTGCCCTCGTGGCGCAAGTAGGCCAACGGCTGCGGCTCCTGAGCGGGCTGCTCGACACGGAACGGTTCGAGCGCGTCGAGCGTCACGATCCACGGCGAGATCGTGGTCGCGAATGTCTTCGCATTGAACGGGCCGAGCGGCACGTATTCCCATTGCTGGATATCGCGCGCGCTCCAGTCGTTCAGCAGCACCATGCCGAAGATGTGCGCTTCGGCATCGGCACAGGCAATCGGCTCGCCCAGCGTATTGCCGCTGCCGATCACGAAACCCGTCTCCAGCTCGATATCCAGCTTGCGGCATGCGCCGAACACCGGACGTTCCTGATCCGGCAGTTTCAACTGGCCGTTCGGCCGCCGCACCGGTGTACCGCTCACCACCACTGACGATGCGCGTCCGTTGTAGCCGATCGGCATCTCCGACCAGTTCGGCAGCAGCGCATTCTTCGGGTCGCGGAACATCGAGCCGACATTGGTCGCGTGCTCCTTCGACGAATAGAAATCCGTGTAACCCGGGATCTGCACCGGCAGATGCAGTTGCGCATCGGACTGACGCACCAGTGCTTTCGAACGCAAGGCGCTGTCGTCGCGCAAGGTCGCGGTATCGCGTGCCAGCAGATTGCTCAACTGGATGCGCACACTGCGCCATGCATCGCGGCCAAGCGAGATGAAATCGTTGAGGGTGTCCTGCTCGAACGCCCGGTCCTTCAGAGCAATGAATTGATCGGCCGAGCCGGTCGGAAGCTTGAGCAAGCCGGCAGACTTGAGAACACTTAGATCGACGATCTCATCGCCAATCGCGACACCAACGCGGCGCGCGTCGTTGTTCTTGTCGCTGAAAATACCGAACGGCAGATTCTGGATCGAAAAATCGTTGGTCGAATCGTTAGCCGACTCGACCCAGCTCTTACGCGACGGATCGAGCGTCGCCTGAAGATCGCTCAATGCGCTCATCGTTGCTCCGGGTTGAAGTGTTTCTTGAGACCTTGCCAGCACTCGTAGTAATTCGCCTGCAATTGCGCGGTTTCGAGCGCGAAGCGGGTCGGCTTGATCAGCGTGCGCGTTTCGAACATGAAGGCCATCGTGTCGCCGACTTTCTTCGGCGTGGACGTATCGCCATGCGACGCTTTTTCGAAGGTGTCCGCGTCCGGCCCATGACCCGACATGCAGTTATGCAGACTCGCGCCGCCCGGCACGAAGCCCTCCGCCTTCGCGTCGTACACGCCGTGCACAAGGCCCATGAATTCGCTCGCGACGTTGCGATGGAACCAGGGCGGCCGGAACGTATCTTCGGCCGCGAGCCAGCGCGGCGGGAAGATCACGAAGTCGATCGTGTCGACGCCCGGCGTATCGCTTTGAGATTGCAGCACGAGAAAGATCGACGGGTCCGGATGGTCGAAGCTGATCGAACCGATCGTGTTGAAGCGGCGCAGATCGTATTTGTACGGCGCGTAGTTGCCGTGCCACGCGACCACGTCGAGTGGCGAATGGCCGATGTCCGCGCGCCACAGGTTGCCGTTCATCTTGGCGACGAGTTCGAAGTCGCCCTCGCGGTCTTCGTAAGCAGCATGCGGCGCGAGGAAATCGCGCGGATTAGCGAGGCCGTTCGAGCCGATCGGGCCGAGGTCCGGCAGACGCAGCAGCGCGCCGAAGTTCTCGCAGATATAGCCGCGCGCGGCGCCGTCCGGCAAGCTCACCGCGAAGCGCACGCCGCGCGGGATCACCGCGATTTCGAATGGCTCGAGATCGAGTCGGCCCATTTCGGTGGCGATCTGCAAGCGGCCTTCCTGCGGCACGATCAGCAATTCGCCGTCGGCGTTGTAGAAGAAGCGATCCTTCATCGAGCGGTTCGCCGCGTACAGGTGGATCGCGCAGCCGTTCATCGCTTCGGCTGAGCCGTTGCCCGCCATCGTTATCCAGCCGTCGACGAAATCGGTCGGCTCGGTGGGCATCGGCAACGCATCCCAGCGCAACTGGTTAGGCGGCGTTGGTGGCACCTCGGCGAAGTTGGCGACGAGCCGCTCCGAGGGCAGCAGCGTGAACGGCTTGTGAACGGCCGCCGGACGAATCCGGTACAGCCACGAACGGCGGTTATGGCCACGCGGCGCAGTGAACGCGGTGCCCGACAGTTGCTCGGCGTACAAGCCATAGGCCGCGCGTTGCGGCGAGTTGCGGCCTTCGGGCAGCGCGCCCGGCAAAGCCTCCGTAGCGAATTCGTTCGCGAATCCCGACTGATAGCCCGGCTCGATTTCGAGTCGCGAGCTGGCGGTATTCGGTGTGCGTGTTGGGGTATCCATGCAAGGTTCTCCGTTGATACTTGATCTGTCGGCGTGCGCTGTCTGTCTCAGGCTGTCCGCGGCTCGGATGGGCTGCCGCGTTGCCGCGTGGCAGCGCGTTGACCGCCGACTGTCCGCCGACCACGCAGAAGCCGCCCGCAAAGGAGACACAAACGCGCCCGCCGTCGCAACCGCGCTGCAATTTACGTATAGTAAAACGAATTACGTATAGTGAAATTAACGTATACCCTGGAAACTTGCCGCGAAAGCCGCGGCAGCCTGTACTGACAAGCGTTCGGCCGATAACGTTATGAGCATTTTGTTCAAGTGCGCGCGGCGCGGACTGCTACCATCAATGGATGCGGCAACCGAGTCGCGTTGCCGGGCGCCGAGTGCGCACCTATCGCCATCCATTCGCCTACATGATTCCGCCGACCATCCCCAACCTGATTGCACGCGCCGCCGATCACCCATTTCTCGGCGAACATCTGGCGATGGGAACCGGCGTGCATAGCGACATCGCGCTGGCGCAATTCGGCGGCGTCGAACTCGCCAGTGCCTATGAGCCGATCTTCGATATCAGCGTGCATGCGTTGGCGCAGTCGTTGTCGTCGGGCGCCGAAGGCGTGGATCGTTTCGGCGATGAGCTCGGGTTCCAGGCGGTCACGCAGCGTCTCGACGGCGCGCCCTTCGATGCCTTCGATCCCTTCGACCATATCGCCGACGATCAGGAACTGGTCGCCCTCGACCGCATGTCGCGGGCGCTGCACGCCATCAATTTCTTCGGCGCTCAACGGCACGGGCTGCTCTTTCTGCGCGTGCACGAGCGCCTGCTCAAGAGCGTCAAATACGACCACGGACGGCATTTCTCGAGCGTGCTGCTGTCGTTCGGACTGAACCCGTCGAGGGTGGTGATCGAGTTGCCGGCGGCCGCGGTCGCGCATAAGACGTTCCTCGGCTATCTGACCACGAGCTATCAGCGCTACGGCTTCAAGGTGGCGGGGAATCTCTCGAACGCGGGGCAGATTCTGTCGGTGTCGGAAACGGCTCGGCTCGACTTCATCAAGATGGATGCGGCGGTCGCGTTGCGCGACGCGATGGTGAAGCCGCTAGTCGGCTATGCGAGCCGGCTGCGGGTTCCACTGATCTTCAATCGGGTGATGGATGAGCCGCAGTTCCTCGCGCTGCAGCAGTACGACGTGCGCTTCGTACAAGGGCCGTTATTCACGGCGCATTATCACGATCGGGCGGTGTGAGTGTTCTGCTGACGCCGCGCGGCGGCGCTGGCCGGCACGTCAACCGGTATCGCCCAACCGTCGCGCCAACGCCTTCAGCCGCGGCGCAACGCTTTCCCGGAACACGTCCTCTCCCATCGACGACGCCGGCCCGCTGCAACTGAGCACCAGCCAGCGGCCTTCGCGCGGCTCGCGAAACGGCACCGCGACCGCATTCACGTCGTCATGCCATGCCCGGAACGAGTAGCAGCAGCGTTCCTGGGCGAAGGCTTCGATTTCCTTTTCGGCATCGGCCAGCAACGCAGCGCCCTCTTTGCCCGCTAACTTCTTAAGCTCGACCAGCAAGGCGGCGCGCACATCCAATGGCTGCACCGCCAGATACGCGCGCCCCATCGAACTGGTCAGCATCGACAGTTTCGAGCCCGAGGCGAGTCCGAGCGTCAGCGCCGTTTCACTGCGGATCGTCTCCAGATAAATCATGTCGAGGCCGTCACGGCATCCAAGCGACACCGCCGCGCCCACTTCGCGCGCGAAGGTGCGCATGTGCGGACGCGCGAGTTCGAGCGTGTCGGTGCCCGAGAGCAGCGCGAAACCGAGCGACAGCACGCCGGCGTCCAGCGCATATTTACCTAACGTTTCGTCGAGCCGCAGATAGCCGAGCACGGTCAGCGTGTAGGCCAGACGGTTGACGGTCGCCTTCGGCAAGCCCGTGCGTTCGACGAAATCGCGATTGCCGAGCATCGTTTCGCCCGGCTTGAACGCGCGCAGCAAATCCAGCCCGCGCGCGAGGGCGACGACAAATTTGCGCTCGTCGAGCGGTTCGGAGAGAGTGGATATGGGCGTCATGTGGTGATACACTCGGGCGTGGTTTGCAAAACATTGTTTCGCATAGCGGAACTTAAGTCAAGCTCGAACGCGTTTTAGTCAAGCAGGAAATCAGGAGATACGTCATGGCAGAGGCCGCGCAGTTTCACTGGGAAGACCCGCTGCTGCTGGATCAGCAGCTCACCGAAGACGAACGCATGGTGCGCGACGCCGCCGCCGCGTACTCGCAGGACAAGCTGCAGCCGCGCGTGCTCGAAGCGTTCCGTCACGAGAAGACCGACATCGAGATCTTCCGCGAGATGGGCGAACTCGGCCTGCTCGGCCCGACGATTCCCGAGCAATACGGCGGCCCTGGTCTGAACTACGTGGCGTACGGTCTGATCGCACGTGAAGTGGAGCGCGTCGATTCCGGCTACCGGTCGATGATGTCGGTGCAGTCGTCACTCGTCATGGTCCCGATCTACGAATTCGGCTCGGAAGCGCAAAAGCAGAAGTACCTGCCAAAGCTCGCCACCGGCGAATGGATCGGCTGCTTCGGCCTGACCGAACCGAACCACGGCTCCGATCCGGGCAGCATGATCACGCGGGCGAAGAAGGTGGACGGCGGCTATTTGCTGTCGGGCGCGAAGATGTGGATCACCAATTCGCCGATCGCCGACGTGTTCGTCGTGTGGGCAAAGCTCGAAGAGGACGGCAAGGATTCGATCCGCGGCTTCATTCTCGAGAAGGGGTGGAAGGGGCTGTCCACGCCGACCATCCATAGCAAGGTGGGTCTGCGTGCGTCGATCACCGGCGAGATTGTTCTCGACGACGTGTTCGTGCCGGAAGAAAACCGCTTCCCCGAAGTCAGTGGCTTGCGCGGTCCGTTCACGTGCCTGAACTCGGCGCGCTACGGTATTGCCTGGGGCGCGCTCGGCGCGGCGGAATCGTGCTGGCACACGGCACGTCAGTACGTGCTGGATCGCAAACAGTTCGGCCGGCCGCTCGCCGCGAACCAGTTAATCCAGAAAAAGCTCGCCGACATGCAAACCGAAATCACGCTCGGCCTGCAAGGCGTGCTGCGTCTCGGCCGCATGAAAGATGAAGGCACGGCCGCCGTCGAAATTACGTCGATCATGAAACGCAATTCGTGCGGCAAGGCGCTGGACATCGCACGGCTCGCGCGCGACATGCTCGGCGGTAACGGTATCTCGGACGAGTTCGGCATCGCGCGTCATCTGGTCAATCTGGAAGTCGTGAACACGTATGAAGGCACGCACGACATTCACGCGCTGATTCTCGGGCGCGCGCAGACGGGGATTCAGGCGTTTTTCTGATGCACTGAGTGCCCCGATGGCGGCGTTTCGTCCTGGCCGCTGAATGGAAAATCGAACAGCAGGAAAGGAAAGGCCGGTTCTTTTTTGAACCGGCCTTTTTTCGTTGCGCCGCCGCGTTGCAGCTAGCGGTGCGCTTCGTGACGCGTCAGCCGCTTACTTGTTCGGCTGCGGCGTCAGACGCAGGTACGGGCGCAGGGCCTTATAGCCCTTCGGGAATTTCTGCTTGATGACTTCTTCGTCCTTCAACGACGGCACGATCACCACATCGTCTCCCTGCTTCCAGTTGCCGGGCGTAGCGACCGAGTGGTTGTCGGTGAGTTGCAGCGAGTCGATCACACGCAGCACTTCATCGAAGTTGCGCCCGGTGCTGGCCGGGTATGTAATGGTCAAACGCACCTTTTTCTTCGGGTCGATCACGAACAGCGACCTGACCGTAAAGGTTTCATTGGCGTTCGGGTGAATCATGTCGTACAACTCGGAGACTTTGCGATCGCCGTCGGCGAGAATCGGGAAGCCGACATTGGCGGCCTGCGTCTCGTTGATGTCCTTGATCCATTCCTTGTGCGACTCGGCACTGTCGACCGACAACGCGATCGTCTTCACATTGCGCTTCTCGAATTCGCTGGCCAGCTTCGCCGTCAAACCCAATTCGGTCGTGCAGACCGGCGTGAAGTCGGCGGGGTGCGAGAACAGCACGCCCCAACTATCGCCTAGCCAGTCGTGGAAGTTGATGCGGCCGACACTCGACTCCTGTTCGAAATCCGGTGCGATATCGCCAAGACGTAGACTCATATTGCAGCTCCTTGATTGTATTCGGACATTCCGCGCGAGCATTCGCCCGCAACGCGCAGCAAAAGTACAGCATACGGGAGTGACAGTGAACAACTAACCAACATCGCGTCACTACTTTATGCGTTTTTGTAATTTTCACCGATTTAGTGGAAACTTTGCGGGACAGATCAACTCCATCTTAAGCAAACTTTGCAGCCCTGTGCCGCAAGGGTGGAGTTTTTAAGGCTTTGCTTCAACCAGGAACGGTTCGTGCGATTGTTCATGAATCGAGCGCTACGCTCGCCAGCGGCCGTTTCTTTGGTTACGATTCACGCGTGGCGTGAGACGAAGGGGAGCTGTCAATGTCGGAAGTCAACAAGGAGAGATTGATGTCGGATATCAAAACCGTCCTCGCGGACGCTGAAGATTTGCTGAAACAGGCCGCGAGCGCTACTGGCGAGCGCGCTTCGGAACTGCGTGAAACGGCGCTTACGCGCCTGAAGCAGGCTAAGGAAAAGGCGGCTGACGTGCAGGTCGTGGTGGTCGAGAAAGGCAAGAAGGCCGCACGCGCCACCGACGACTACGTGCATGAGCATCCGTGGGCATCCATCGGCATCGCCGCGGGCGTCGGCGTACTGCTGGGGCTGTTGATCAACCGCAAGTAACACTGGTGAGGCTGCCGGGGCGAATCCGCGTCCGGCACATCAGCGAATCGAGTTGACCGGTGCACGTCTGGCCGGTCCGCTTCATTTGGCGCGCTCGTTTTCACGCGCCGGCTAAGCATTCACGCGCAACGCCCAAAGCCATGACGATCGAAACACAATCGCAGCACGGCGAACATAGTCCGTTGCGCCGTATCATTGGATCCGTGTTTGCCATTTTGCAAACACGGCTTGAACTGGTCGGCATCGAACTCGCCGAAGAAAAAGACCGTCTGCTCGGCGTGCTGTTCCTCGGCCTCGCGGCCATGATGCTCGCGACAATGGCCTTGATCGCATTGACGGCACTGGTGGCCATCGCGTTCTGGGACACCTACCGATGGCAGGCGCTCGCCGGCATCACGGTGGTTTATGCCATTGCAGGATTAGCCTGTGCGCTGAAAGCGCGCAGCGGTTTGCGCAATGCCCCAATGGTGTTCGAAGCCACCCTTGCCGAGTTCGAAAAGGACCGCGACGTGTTCCGCAAACCGTGACGCAGCAGGCATAACGGGCTCATGGGCGCACCTCAACATGCCCTGCGCCATCGAAGAGACTTAGCAAACACCTCGAGCGATTTGCAGCACAGTTTTACTGCCCCACCTCCACTGCCGCCGACACGCCATGAGCCAAACCCATTCCGATACCGCATTCCGCAACAAACGCCACCAGGTCAGAGATCTGAGTGCGCCGCACCTGCGGGCACTACGCAAGGAACTGCTGCTGGTGCGCGCGGATGTCGAGCGCATGGAACTCGCTCAGGCGACCATCGAATTGCGGCAGGCAGTCACGCACTTCAGCTGGCTCAAATTCATTCTGCCGGGCTTCGGTGGCATGCGCGTGGGCCGCGGATCAAAGGCGAGCTTCCTCAACGCAGGGAGCATTGGCGCGCTTCTCAAACAGTATCCGATCATCAGTTCGATCGCTTCGCTGCTGTTGGCGAAGCCGCTGCGCGCGACTATCGCGGCAGGTGCAAAACCCGCACTTAAATGGGGCAGCCTTGCGCTTGCCGGCTGGGAAGCGTATCGAATCTGGAAGCAGATAAAGAATGATTCCGCCGCGTCCGCCGACAGCAAGGAAGACACGGTTGATAGCGGGTACTGAAACGCGGGGATCGTCGACCGCTTCCTGCGTGCGCCTTGCAGCAGCAGTTTGTCACCTGGTCCTTGGGCACTAGCACGCCTCGACTCGCCAACTCGCGTTCTGCAGTAAGAGTCCTTAGCTTGTATTCCAGCATTCGCCGCTTGCCGGCGCTGTACCGTTTGCGCCGCTTCTATTGCCTCGCAGCCCTGTCGCGTCCAGAGTGAAAGTGCCGCAAGCGTCGTCCCGCATGGGGCCGGTTTCGACCGGCACGGCCCCTACCGAATAACCACCGTTTGCATCGTCTGCCGGTAGCACTTGCAACCGGTAGATCGGTGTGCCGAACTGCGGAGCCTGATCCAGGCCCGGCGGCAATGTCGCGGGGCCATCGCTTGCCGATCCCTCGACAAATTGCGCTGCGCGATAAAGGGCGGACGCAGCGTCGACCCGATGTGTTCGCGCGACATGGCTCCGATACGATGGCACGGCAAACACAACCAGCGTGGCGGCTATTGCCAGCGTGATCATCAGTTCCAGTAGCGTGAATGCGGATGTACGCGGTCTCGCCATAAACCTCCCGTCAAAATGGGTGTGTGGCAACGCGACGCCAATGGCGCTCGATCTGTTCGCCTGCGATCACGAGTTCCATCTGCAACCACACCTGCGACTCTCTGGTCCGGCCGAAGCCACGCGACGTCAGTAAATAGGCTCGAGCATCGGCGCGAGTGCGCGGACGCCACGCTTCGATCAAACATTGCGGCGCACGCAGCGATCCCGGCCATTGCGCGACGGGCACGACGGCGCCGGCTTCAAAGGCTGCTTCGTGCTTCCATTGCGTCGGCTCGCCGGGTGAGAGCGACGCCACTGGCTGCGACTCGAAAGCTGCCGCGGCGACGACGCTCCGGGCGCATAAGGTCAGCGCCGAATCTGCGGCATGAAATGCCTGCAAATAGTCGCGCACGTTGTTGGAGCCGCGCGCTGCTGCAAGCGATGTCTCGAACCAGGCCGCGGAGGTGGTCAACATCATCGCGGAAATCAGTAAAACGATCGGCAGGACGGTACCGCGATTGCGAACCCGAGATCGACGACCAGTGCCGATAAGACGTGTCAAATGTTTCGACGACGCGCGGCGGTGCGTTGGATTGCAAAGCCCTTCTGTCACAGGGGATCCTCCGCGCGATTGCGTATCGCCACCCGTCGCCAGAAAGCCTGCCGCGCCCGCATGTCGGCGCCAAGCGTGCTCGCGCCGTCGCAATCTATGTAGCGCATACGCCGTCCTTGCGGCGCTCCGCGGACGAGCACGCAGAGATCGACCGCTACGATCTTTGCCCATTGGCCGTCCGTCACCGCCGATGCATCTATTGCGGCCAGCCCACCGGCCAGCCAGTACCTGAATCGCACGCGCTCGACGCCTTCGACCAACGGCTGCGCGGACCCTGCCTTGCCATTGCCTTCGCAGTAAAGCTCCGGCTCACCCGTCGACCCGCTGACTCTCGCGAAGTATCGGTTGACCACCAATACGCCCTGCCCGCCGAGTGCCGCGTTGTTGTTCGTTACGGCCTGGCCGAGACAGTCGGTCGTTTGGCCGGTCGCTGACGGCCACGTCGAAACGTTGTCCCCGACATAACGAACCACGATGCCGTCCGAGAGGCCCGGCAACGCCTCGCAGGCAACGCTCTCGTCCGCGCCGGTCGGGCGACCGCCCGAACAACCGAACAACGGTGGCGGACCATTGAACCTCACGACGTCCGCGGGCACAAAGCCGGCCATTTGAATTTGCTGGCCCATCAGCGTAAGCGCGCCCAGGCCGGCTTCGCGGATCCGCATCGCATCACCCGCGCGCTCGAACACGTTACGCTGCGTTGCATAAAGCGCGACCGCGCCGGCGGTCACCACCAACCCCAACGCAATTGCAATCACGAACTCAACGAGCGTATGCCCACGCGCGATAACCATACGCCGCGTCATTTCGCGAACGCCAGCACAACGCATGAGGAGCCTGGGGGAACATCGGCACCCCCGCACGATTCGGGCTTGTCGATGACATCGTCGGCCCGCGGCGTGTCGCGCAGGGCCGTCCACGTGACACGTGCGGCGGATACACCGCCGCGCTCCCCTACCGACGCCTCACCATGCGGCAACAAGGCCGTTGCACGCGCGCTCCATTGCCTGATCGCAGAATCGCCTGCCGAAGGCTCGCGCATTGCTTCGGCAACGGAATCGGCTATCCATGCCGCGTGCTCGCGCATTGCCATCGCACGGGCTTCGCGCGCAGTCCACAATTGACCGGCGATCAACCCGAGCGCCGTCACCGCCATCAGGACAACGGCCAGCATCACTTCAATCAGCGAACTACCCCTATGCCTCGTTGAGCGCATTGCTGCGCAGTTGCGCGCCCATGAATTCGACGAATATCCGCTCACGATGCCGCTCCACACGCGCCCTCGACAATCCGCGCTCGCCCGCCCGCCGCGATGCGGATGCAGCGTCGCCACTTGTCGCCTTGCGTCGCTTTCGACGGCGCGCGCGGCGCGATCTCAAAGCTGCGAAACGTGCCGATCAACTGCCCCGCCGGCGGCGTAAACGTGAGATTTGTCTGCGTCCCGGTGATGCTGACCGCTGCGAGCAAAGGATGCGCGCGCAGTAGTGAGAGCGTGCCACCCCGTTCGGCCAATACAGCCCAGCCACACGACCAGTCCGTGACGCCATTGCCACAAGCTTGCCCTGCGGCAAGACAACGCCGTGCCGCGTCGATCCGGCACACGGTGACGCGAGCACCGCGGCGCAATGCCTCGCTGCGCGCATAGGCGAGCGTTGAGGCAAGCGCTTTCGCACGTGCGTCAACCTGGTCCCGCAGGTGCCATGCAACGAACGACGGTGTCGCCATCACCGCGATTATCGCCAGCAGCGCAACAACAGCCAGTGTTTCAACAAGCGTAAAGCCGCGGCACGGCCGCAAACAGACTGCATCCCATTTCATCTGCATCCCTGATCGTTTCAAAGCATGCAGCCAATCTAGCGATTCACGAGCGGGTCAACAATCGGCCGAACGGCCAGGTGGCACTCAGACGCTATCCCGCGCAAAAATGCACGCGTGACGAACCATGACGGGAGCGGAGATGCAGATGCGCGAACCTACGCAGCGGAAAACAGAACCTGGCGCGCAACTTCAGGCGCGACAGCAATCAGCGCTTGCGGGACGGCTTGGGAGGAGAAGAGGCGCGGCGAAATTCTTCGATCACGTCTTCGAATTCGGAGACGTCTTCGAAGCGCCGGTAAACAGAAGCGAAACGAACATAGGCAATCGTATCGAGCGCACGCAACTCGTTCATCACGAGTTCACCGAGGCGCTCGCTGCGCACCTCACGCTCGCCGCTGCCGAGCAGTTGATACTCGATGCGGGCGACTGCCGCGTCGATCGCGTCTGCTGCCACCGGGCGCTTGCGCAGCGCCAGTTGCATGCTTGCGACGATCTTGCGGCGATCGAATTCCGTGCGGCTGCCATCCTTCTTGACGACCGACGGCAACGCCAGCTCGACCCGCTCATACGTCGTGAAACGTTTGTCGCAGGCCGGGCAGCGGCGGCGCCGGCGAATCGTCGCGCCGTCTTCGGATACGCGGGAATCCACAACTTGCGTATCGGCGTGACGGCAGAAGGGGCAGTGCATGGCGGCTTAGCGGTAAACCGGGAAGCGCTGGGTCAGCTCGGCGACTTGCGCGCGCACACGTTCGATCGTGGCTGCGTCTTCCGGATTGTCCAGCACGTCGGCGATCAGGTTACCCACCTGCTCCGCTTCCTTCACGCCAAAGCCACGCGTGGTCATGGCCGGCGAGCCGAGACGCACACCGCTCGTGACGAACGGCTTTTCCGGGTCGTTCGGAATCGCGTTCTTGTTGACCGTGATATGCGCCGCGCCGAGCGCCGCTTCCGCTGCCTTGCCGGTGATCTTCTTCGCGCGCAGGTCGACCAGCATCACGTGGCTTTCAGTGCGACCAGACACGATGCGCAGTCCGCGCTTGACCAGCGTTTCAGCCAGCACGCGCGCGTTCTCGACGACCTGCTGCTGATACGCCTTGAACTCCGGCGACAGGGCTTCCTTGAACGCGACGGCCTTGCCGGCGATCACGTGCATCAGCGGACCACCTTGAATGCCCGGGAAAATTGCCGAATTGATCTGCTTTTCGAACTCGGCCTTCATCAGGATCACGCCACCGCGCGGGCCGCGCAGGCTCTTGTGCGTGGTGGTGGTGACGAAATCGGCGTGCGGCACCGGGTTCGGGTAGACGCCCGCGGCGATCAAGCCGGCATAGTGCGCCATGTCGACCATGAAATACGCGCCGACCGACTTGGCGATCTTCGACATCCGTTCGAAGTCGATGCGCAGCGAAAACGCCGACGCGCCGGCCACGATCAGCTTCGGCTTGTGCTCCTGAGCCAGCTTCTCAGCAGCGTCGTAGTCGATGTCTTCGGCTTCGTTCAGGCCGTAGCTCACCACGTTGAACCACTTGCCCGACATGTTGACCGGCGAACCGTGGGTCAGGTGACCACCATGCGCGAGGCTCATGCCCATGATCGTGTCGCCCGGCTTGAGCATGGCGAAGAACACGCCCTGGTTCGCCTGCGAGCCGGAGTTCGGCTGCACGTTGGCGGCTTCGGCGCCGAACAGTTGCTTCACGCGGTCGATCGCCAGTTGCTCGGCGACGTCGACATATTCGCAACCGCCGTAGTAACGCTTGCCCGGATACCCTTCGGCGTACTTGTTCGTGAGTTGCGAGCCTTGCGCAGCCATCACGGCCGGGCTCGTGTAGTTTTCCGACGCGATCAGTTCGATGTGCTCTTCCTGACGGCGGTTTTCCTGCTCGATGACCTTCCAGAGTTCAGGATCGACGTTGGCGATGGTGCTTTGGGCTCTATCAAACATACGGATTCCGTTGAGTGTGTGCAGGTTGACCGGATCGTGCGCCGAATCTTGCGTAGAGGGTACGCAGCGCTGCTGGCGGCTGGGCCAGCCCTGACGTGGCGGATGGAGAGACGCCGCACACGCGAGGCAGGACAGCCACCGTCAGCGCAGATCAATGCGCGCGGATCACGGCTGCCCAGGCGAACGGCAAAACGGCTCCCTGCGCTTCACGGTGGGTTGCTCCACCTTGAACCCGATTGCTCGAATCGGTTCTATCGCCAGTCACGCAGGGATGAGCGCGTTAGTTTATTGGAAGAGGATCGAATAGGCAACCGGCTTCCTGCCGGGCCGGCGCTCGCTCGCGAAGCCGATCCTGGCGCCGCTGCGAGTGGCGCGCAAACGTCTGATGAAAGCGCGCCCGGCACCCGCTTCGCGTCACTGCCGCAGCCAGTCGTGCGAGTGGTTCATCCTTGCCGCAGCGCCGCATTGGAAGTAGGCTTGGGGCCTTTCTCTCCTACCAACCAGGGAACTGCAATGATCGTGTTCGTCACCGGAGCGTCCGCAGGATTTGGCGCCGCTATCGCTCGTGCTTTCGTCAAGGGCGGCCATCGTGTCGTCGCCACCGCGCGCCGCAAGGACCGCCTGCAGGCACTCGCCGACGAACTCGGCGACGCCCTTCTGCCGTATGAACTCGACGTGCGCGACCGCGCCGGCGTCGAGGCCGTGCCGGCTTCGTTGCCCGCCGATTTCGCCGCACTCGACGTGCTCGTCAATAACGCCGGCCTCGCGCTCGGCATCGAGCCGGCGCAAAGAGCGAGTCTGGACGAGTGGAACACCATGATCGAGACCAACTGCACCGGCCTCGTGCAGGTCACGCATGCGCTCCTGCCCGGCATGGTGGAGCGCAACCGCGGGCACATTTTCAATCTGGGCTCGGCGGCCGGCAGCTGGCCTTACGCGGGCGGCAACGTGTACGGCGCAACCAAGGCGTTCGTGCGCCAGTTCAGTCTGAATCTGCGGGCCGATCTGGCCGGCACGGCACTGCGCGTGACCGACATCGAGCCGGGCCTGTGTGGCGGCACCGAGTTCTCGAACGTGCGTTTCCGTGGCAACGACGAAAAAGCGGCCAAGATGTACGAGAACGTACAACCGCTGACACCCGAAGATATCGCCGACTCGATCTACTGGATCGCCACGCGCCCCGCTCACGTCAACATCAACACGATCGAGCTGATGCCGGTGGCCCAATCCTTCTCCGCTTTGTCCGTTCATCGCGGCTGAAATCCCGGCTGAGGCCCGCCAGACGGGGCGCACATCTTGAAACAGACCTCGGGGTGTGCGTTCCGGTAAAATGCGCCGCATGAATATGTCGACCAGCCAGCCCGGCACGGAAATCGGCTTCACGTGGCCAATCCGCGTGTACTACGAAGATACCGACGCCGGCGGCATCGTGTTTTACGCGAATTATCTGAAGTTTTTCGAACGTGCGCGCACTGAATGGCTACGCGCGTGCGGCGTCGACCAGAACCGTCTCGCCGGCGAATCGGGCGCAATCTTCATCGTGCGCAGCACCGCAGTCGACTATCGGGCACCGGCCCGGCTCGACGATGTCGTCAAAGTGGTGAGCCGAATCGAACGTCTTGGCCGCGCGTCGGTCGATTTTGCGCAGGAAGCGTGGCGCGACGGCACGCTGCTTGCTACCGGCTCCATCCGGGTCGGCTGCGTCGAGCGCGTTGCGCTGCGGCCGGTCGCGATTCCTCCGCCGGTTCTCGCGGCTTTGCGGCGCGGGCCGGGCGTGAACGACGGTGGCATGTCAACGGACAACGACTGAACCCCGTTGTTACGGGGCCAGTGAACTCGTATCGATCAAGCAACACAAAGCATGGTTCGGCTTGCAATATCGCCGATGCTTCCGTTTTGCTCACGGCAAGCTTCGAGCGGCCTTGCAGCCGGACGCCCCCTTCCGGGACGTTAAAACGAACCTTTATGAACACTACACAAGATCTGTCGATCGTTTCTCTCGTACTCAATGCGAGCCTGCTGGCGCAGGCCGTCATGGCGCTGCTGCTTCTGCTGTCGCTGTTGTCGTGGACTTTCATCTTCCGCAAGTGGTTTGCGATCCGCCGGGCGCGCGCGCAAACTGAGCGCTTCGAACGCGATTTCTGGTCGGGCGGCGACCTGCAGGCGCTCTATCAGAGCGCCGCGAACAACCGCCACACGATCGGCGCACTGGAACGGATTTTCGAGTCCGGCATGCGCGAATTCCTCAAGGGCAAGGAAAAGCGCCTGAACGATTCAGGCGCGATTCTGGACGGCGCACGCCGTGCCATGCGCGCCGCGTTCCAGCGTGAAATGGACGTGCTCGAGGCAAATCTGGCGTTTCTCGCGTCGGTCGGCTCGGTCAGCCCGTATATCGGTCTGTTCGGCACGGTGTGGGGGATCATGAATGCGTTCCGCGGCCTCGCCAACGTGCAACAGGCTACGCTTGCGAACGTAGCTCCAGGCATTGCCGAAGCGCTGACCGCCACCGCAATCGGCCTGTTCGCTGCGATTCCGGCCGTGGTCGCCTACAACCGCTACGCGCACGACATCGACCGTCTGGCGATCCGCTTCGAGACCTTCATCGAAGAGTTCTCGAACATTTTGCAGCGTCAGGCACATTAAGGAGTCCACGATGGCAGGCTCTTCCTCCAGCATGCGCGGTTCCCGTCAGCGCCGCGCGATGGCCGACATCAATGTCGTGCCGTACATCGACGTGATGCTCGTCCTACTCGTGATCTTCATGGTGACCGCGCCGCTCGTCGCCCCGTCGATCGTCAATCTGCCGACCGTCGGCGGCGCCGCGCCTCAGCAGCAAACCCCGCCTGTGATCGTCAATATTCGCGCGGACGGCAATATGAGCGTCAAATACAAGGACGACGCGGGCGCGCAGCAGCAGGAAGACATGACCAAGGCTGGTCTGCACGGCTTTATCGCCGACCGCGCACAGTCGCACCCTGACCAGCCTGTCGTGATCGCCGCCGACAAGACCGTGAAGTATGAAGTCGTGATGAACGTGATGTCCGAGTTGAAGGCTCAGGGTGTCAAGCGCGTTGGATTGCTCGTCAAATCACAATGATCCGCAAGAATTCCGAATACCCGCTTCAGCCGCCGCGTGAACGCGGCACCTGGCGAGCCTTTGTGTTCGCCCTGGTGATGCACGCGCTGCTCGGGTTCTTCCTGTATCACGGCATTCAATGGCAGAACAGCACGCCGGCAGGCGCGGAGGCCGAACTGTGGACCGAGGTGCCGGACTCGGCGATTCCGCGCCCGCCCCCACCGCCGCCCGTTCCCGTCGCCCCTGCCCCGCCGCTGCCGGATGAACAGGCCGACATCGCGTTGCAGGAAAAGAAACGCCAGCAACAGGAAGTGGCCCGTCAGGCGCAACTGGCCGAGCAACTGCGACAGCAGAAGCTGCAAGCCCAGCAGGAAGCCGAGGCGAAGCGCCAGCAGCAACTGGCGGCCGATCAGGCTGCGCAAAAAGCGGCCGCGGCCAAGCAGAAACAGTTTCAACAACAGCAACAGCAGCAGGCCGACAAGCTGAAACAACAGCAATTGGCCGACCAGCAAAAGCAGCAGCAGGAGCAGCAGAAACAAGCCGACGCTGAGGCGCAGAAGAAGGCCGATGCGCAGAAAGCGGCGAAGGCCAAGGCGCAGGCCGATGCAGCGGCGCAAGCCAAGAAGCTGGATGCGGAACGTCGTGAGCGGCTTGCCCAGATGCAAGGTTCGGCAGGCGCCCCAGGTTCGACCGGCAATGGACTCGCGAAGAGCGGCACGGGTAGCGGCTCGGGTGGCACGGCGACATCGCCGGGTTACGCGGACAAGGTGCGTCGTGTGGTGCGCCCGAATATCTCGTGGGGTGGCGAAACGGAAGGTCTGGAGACCGTCATCTCCGTGCGCTGCTCGCCGACAGGCACGCTGCTGGACGCGCAGATCGCCCGCAGCAGCGGCAACTCGGCGTGGGACGATGCGGCACTGCGGGCCGTCCAGCGTTCCAATCCGATGCCTCAGGACATCGACGGGAAGACGCCGACCAGCTTCAAGATTACGTTGCGCCCGGCAGGTTGATTGCAACAGTTTGACAGTCAGTTGACAGCAGACGCCGCGCCCCGCCCAGCGCGGCGCGCCCGGGAACGAATTAGATGTTTTCGGGTCTCTCTGCTGTCGTGAAGTGTTAGTAAAACCGTTTTTGGGGAAACCATTCAGCATGAGTTTGATGACCAAGTTAGGCCTGCGGACACTTGTAGCATCGTGCCTGATCGCCGTCGGCGGCGCCGCCCACGCACAACTCAACGTCCTCGTGACAGGCGTCGGGTCCACCCAGTTTCCGATCGCAACGGCGAATTTCGCCAATGAAGCGAACTCGCCGCAGCAGGTCAGTACGATCGTGCGTCAGGATCTGCAACGCAGCGGCAAATTCACGAACATCGACGCGGGCAGCACGCCCGTCGCGGAAACCGATTCCGTCGACCTCGGCAGCTGGAAGGCCAAGGGCGCCAACGCGTTCGTGTCGGGCAGCGTGAACCGCTTGCCGAACGGCCAGTACGAAGTGCGCTTCAAGCTGTACGACACAGTCAAGGGCGAAAGCCTGGGCGGCCTCGTGCTGGTGAGCCCGGAAAGCGGCTTGCGCATGAGCGCACACAAGGTTGCGGACTATATCTACGCGAAGCTGATGGGCGGCCGCGGCGTGTTCGCCACGCGCCTCTCGTACGTCATCAAGACCGGTGGCCGTTATCAGTTGCAGATCTCCGATTCGGACGGCCAGGACGCGCACATCGCGCTGTCGAGCCCCGAGCCGATCATCTCGCCCGCCTGGTCGCCTGACGGCACCAAGGTCGCTTACGTTTCGTTCGAAAAGAAGAAGCCGATCGTCTACATCCACGACCTGCCTACGGGCCGTCGCGTGGTCGTATCGGACCAGAAGGGTAACAACAGTGCGCCGGCATGGTCGCCGGACGGCCGCACGCTGGCCGTCGCGCTTTCGCGCACCGGCAACACGCAGATTTTCGCCGTCAATGCGGACGGCAGCGGCCTGCGGCGCCTGACGCAAGGCAGCTCGATCGACACTGAACCGTGCTTCTCTCCTGACGGCCAGTCAATCTATTTCACCAGCGACCGTGGCGGCCAACCGCAGATCTACAAGATGTCGGCCCAGGGCGAGAACGCCGGCGCCGCGCAACGCGTGACCTTCACGGGCAACTACAACACCAGCCCGCGCGTGAGCCCGGACGGCAAGCAGCTCGCCTATATTTCGCGCGTCGGCGGCGGCTTCAGGCTGTATATCCAGGACCTGCAAGGCAACACGGCAACGGGCCTGACGGACACCACACATGACGAATCGCCGAGCTTCGCGGCGAACGGTCAGTACATTCTTTACGCCACAGAGGTGAACGGCCGTGGCGTGTTGGCCGCAGTATCGACCGACGGTCGCACTCGGCAGGTCCTTTCCGTTCAGGGTGGCAGCGTACGCGAGCCATCCTGGGGCCCGTTTATGCAGTAACGTTCATGCAACAACACAAGGAGAGTAACAAAATGATGTCAAAACTTCGTTTCGCATTTGCCGTATTGATGGTCGGTGCGTTGGCCGCATGTCACTCGGGCGTCAAGCTCGACGAAAACGCTAACAAGGGTGGTGCAGTTTCGACGCAACCGAATCCGACCGATGTCGCTCAGGTCAACGTCGATCCGCTGAACGATCCGAACAGCCCGCTTGCCAAGCGCAGCATCTACTTCGACTTCGACAGCTACTCGGTCAAGGACGACTATCAATCGCTGCTGCAACAACACGCGCAATACCTGAAGAGCCACCCGCAACGTCACGTCCTGATCCAGGGCAACACCGACGAACGCGGTACCAGCGAGTACAACCTGGCACTCGGTCAGAAGCGTGCTGAAGCGGTGCGCCGTTCGCTGTCGCTGATGGGCGTGACGGACTCGCAAATGGAAGCCGTGAGCCTCGGCAAGGAAAAGCCGCAAGCTACCGGTCATGACGAATCGTCGTGGGCACAAAACCGCCGCGCCGACCTCGTGTACCAACAGTAAGTAACAGGTGATGAGCCGAATGACGCATCGTTTCTCCTGGCTGCGGTTTGCCGCAGCGGCCTGCGTCGCGGGCACGGCCTTCGCGGCTATGCCTGCGCATGCGGGCATCTTTGACGACGATCAGGCCCGTCAGGCCATTCTCGATCTGCGTTCGAAGACCGATAGCCTGTCGAGCCAATTGTCGGCCGCACAGCGCACGATCCTCGATCAGTCCAACCGCCTCGACCAGTTGAATCAGCAGGTCGCAACGTTGCGTGGGCAGAACGAGGATATGGGCAACCAACTCACCACGCTGCAAAAACAGCAGAAGGACTACTACACCGATCTGGACACGCGCCTGAAGAAATTCGAGCCGCAGCAACAGACGGTGGATGGCGTCCAGGGTGAGGTGCAGCCGGGCGAAACCGATTCGTTCAATGCGGCGTCACAGTTGTTCCGCAACGGCGACTTCAAGAATGCGGCGGCCTCGTTCCGCAGCTTCATCTCCAAGTTTCCGAACAGTCCTTACCAGCCGACCGCGCAGTACTGGCTCGGCAACGCGCTGTATGCGCTGCGCGACTACAAGGGCTCAACGGCGACCTGGCAAGGTGTGGTGGCTAAGTATCCGCAGCATCCGCGTGCGCCGGAAGCGCTGCTCGCGATTGCGAACAATCAGCTTGAGCAAGGTCAGAAGGCTGCGGCCAAGAAGACGCTGGAGCAGATCGTCGCGCAGTACGGCGGCTCGGACGTCGCGCAGTCGGCTCAGAGCAAGCTGTCGCAGATCAAGTAGTCGTACAGGGTTTGGCAGTTGATGTAACGCGCAGTGGCTGCGCAGTCTCCAAATTAACGGCCACGCGCGCCTCTCGCCGGAAAGCCCGGGGTAGCGATACCTCGGGCTTTTCACTATCTGAAGTGCGGAAAGCTCGACTCACCACCATGGGTTGACAGGCCATAGGTCCTATCGCTATAATCTCGCTTCTCTTTTGGGTCGTTAGCTCAGCTGGTAGAGCAGCGGACTTTTAATCCGTTGGTCACAGGTTCGAATCCCGTACGGCCTACCAAAAGATTCAAGGGCTTGCACGCGTCAGCGTGCAAGCCCTTTTCTTTTTGCGGCTCGAATCCGCGCGAGGTCTCGGCGAATCACGCCGTCACCGTTCGCCCGTATCGCCCAACCGAATGGCGTCGCGAGAAACGCCGTTTAAGTGACGAGCGAAATCGACGAAAGCGACGAAATCGGAACGATATCGCCGCACTCTTTACACGCGCGCGAAGCATTCTCACAGCGCCAATCACAATACCCCACGCACCCACGGGCACCCTCTTACATCACGCCTCTTCGATACGAAACAGATACAACGGACTCCGAACATTGATATTTATTGAGACGTGAAGACGTGCAATGATCGTCGCCGATTCTGCGAATCACGCTGCAACGCTGCGTGAGCAGACGCTTTGGCAACGCCGCAGATCCCTGCGCTTTCATTCTGTCAACGTGACCAATTTTCTGTTCGACCTCATCTCGAACCTTGTTTTGCTGGCTATCGTGCTGAGCGCATGTCATCTGTGCAACCGGTTCGTACCCGGCGCCGCGCTCAATGGTGCGCACATTTTCGTCGCAATGATTTCGGCCGCCTTGCTGCTCGATGCCGCGCTAACCTTTCTCGTGTTCGCCGATGCGCAGAGCCGCTATGGCAAATTCAGCACGCCGGCCGCGTTCTTCGAACGCGCCAGCGCGTATGTGCTTGCTGCCATTGCCGCATTGGCGTCGCGCTATGTGGCACGTCGCGCGCGCGCCACCAAAACTAACAACAACACGCTGGTCATTCGCACGTCCCCGTACTCCGAATCTCAACTGCCGATGTAGCCCTACGCGGCCCGTTTTCTTCCCTTACGCAATCCGCATCATCAATAGGAACGGACCTTGCGGTTGCGCGCGCCGTCGCGTATAACTTTCGAAGATCGAGATTTGCCGCTTGCGCCCGTCGCCGGGCATTTGCCGCTGTATTGCACTACCGCCGTTCAATCAGTCGAAGGCAACTCAACCAGCGAGGAACATCTTGGATCTCGAAACCGTACGCGTGTTCATCACGACCCGAGGCATCGACCTCGGCACCAAGGTACTCGGCGCAATTGTCTTGTGGATCGTCGGCCGGTGGGTCATCGGGCTCATCACCGGCTTGCTTCGCAAACTGCTGTCGAAAAACGGCCACGTCGATCCAACACTCGCTCATTACCTCGGTTCGATTCTCGGCGCACTGCTGAACCTGCTGCTGATCCTTGCGATCCTGCAGGTGTTCGGCGTCCAGACTACCTCGTTCGCCGCATTGCTCGCTGGCCTCGGTCTTGCAATCGGCACGGCGTGGGGCGGCTTGCTCGCGCACTTCGCGGCAGGCATCTTCATGCAGGTATTGCGGCCGTTCAAGGTGGGGGATTTCGTCATGGCGGGCGGCGTCACGGGCACGGTCTCGGAACTAGGCCTGTTCGGCACAACCATCGTGACGCCCGACAATGTGGTAACCATCGTGGGCAACAACAAGATCTTTTCGGACACGATCTCGAACTACAGCGCATTGCCGGTACGGCGCGTCGAGCTGACCGCGAAGATTGCGAACGGCGTCGATCCTACGGATGCGATGGTCCGGTTGAAGGCGGCCGTTACGCAGATCCCCAACGTGGCCGAGAGTCCCGCACCGGATATCGAAGTACTGAGCTTCACGCCGGAAGGACCGTTGCTGTGCGTGCGGCCCTACACGCATACCGATCATTACTGGCAGGTCTACTTCGACACCAACCGCGCGATCATCCAGACCTTCAAGGACGCAGGCTATCCGACACCGGAAACACCGCTTGCGCCGCGTATCGTCAGTTGAGCACGATCGGGGCTCAGGTCTCTGGATCGAGGCTGACGTCCGCTAAGGTGAAGCGTTGTTCGCTGCCTCAGCGCTTCAACTGACCAGAAGCCCGACCGCAAAACGAAAACGGCGTCGCGAGATTCGTGACGCCGTTTGTTCGTTCAGCTTCGTACTACGTGAAGCGTTAGCGGCTACCCGACTTGGCCGCGTCGCTCTTCTTGCGCGTCACTTTCCACAGCGCGCCGAGCACAACCGGCACCACGGCCGCGCCGATACCCACCAGCACGATCAGGTTCAAATACTGCCGGATGAACGGAATGTTGCCGAAGAAGTAACCGAGGAACACCAGCAGCAACACCCAGAGCAGCGCACCCAGGACATTGAAAAGCTGGAACCGGCTAACCGTCATCTCCGACGCGCCCGCCACGAATGGGGCGAAAGTCCGCACCACCGGAATGAAACGCGCCAGCACGATGGTCTTGCCGCCATGCTTCTCGTAGAAGTTATGAGTCTTCTGCAGCGCGCTGCGGTCGAGGAAGCGCTCAAGGAAAGGGATGCGCGAATTGAACACCCGCGGCCCGATGGACCGCCCGACCATGTAGTTAACCGTGTTGCCGGTGATCGCAGCGACGAGCAGCAGCACGATCAGCAAACCGAGATTCATTTCGCCGGTCGCACAAAAAGCACCGCCGATGAACAGCAGTGAATCGCCCGGCAGAAACGGCAGGACGACCAGCCCGGTTTCGCAGAACACGATCAGAAACAGCACCGCGTAGACCCAGGCGCCGTACTCGTGAATAAAGACTCCCAGAAACTTGTCGATGTGCAAGACAAGGTTGGCGAACTGTAGCAGCGTGTCCAAAAAGCGTCCTTTATTAAGCGAATGTGAGCGTGGCGGAAGCGGCCGCGTCAGCAGCCTTGCGGGCGATGAGCAGCGAGCGCATGCTCGCCGCTGGAAATTGACCGCGTCATGATACCGAAAGTGCCCGGCTGCGATTAAAAATCTGCCTTGCGCAGACAATTTCGACGCCGTGCGGCAATTCTGCAGTTCTGCGATCAGCGGCCGCACGACCGCGCCGATTCCTACCGTCGGCCCGCATCCAGCCTGTTCGCGCCGAATCGCTATAATTTCGCCATGTCAGAATTCTCCGAAACGCCTGCCGGCACCGCCGACGCGGCCGCAGTTTCCGCCGCCGCGCCCGTCCCACGCCCGTTGCGGGCGATCCAGCCCCTGCCCGATCAGTTGATCAGCCAGATTGCCGCCGGCGAAGTGGTCGAGCGGCCGGCCTCGGTGGTCAAGGAATTGCTCGAAAATGCGCTCGACGCCGGCGCGCAGACGCTGCGCATCCTGCTCGACGAAGGCGGCGTCAAACGCATCTCGATCACCGACGACGGCTGCGGCATCCCCGAAAACGAACTCGCGCTCGCGCTGATGCGTCACGCGACCAGCAAGATCCGCTCGCTCGCCGAACTGGAAGCGGTTGCCACGCTGGGGTTTCGCGGTGAGGCGCTGGCGTCGATTGCATCCGTCGCGCAGATGGCCATTACGAGCCGCACGGCGGACGCGCCGCACGCCGTGCGCGTCGACGCGCAGACAGGAGTGCTGAGCCCCGCCGCGGGCACCCAGGGCACCACGATCGAAGTCCGCGAGCTGTACTTCAACACGCCCGCGCGCCGCAAATTCCTGAAAAGCGAGCAGACCGAACTTGGCCATTGCCTCGAACAGATTCGTCGCGCTGCGCTCGCGCGGCCGGATGTGGCGATTTCGGTCCTGCATAACGGTAAGGCGGTCGAACACTGGAACGCCAGCGAACCGCCCGTGCGGGTAGCCAAGATCCTCGGCGAAACCTTTGCGACGGCTCATTTGCCGCTCGACGAATCCGCTGGACCGCTCGCCGTCTACGGCTGCGCCGGCCTGCCGACCGCGAGCCGCGGACGCGCCGATCAGCAGTATTTCTTCGTCAATGGCCGGTTCGTGCGCGACAAGCTGCTCACGCACGCCGTGCGCGCCGCCTACGAGGACGTGCTGCACGGCGACCGCTATCCGTCCTATGTGCTGTTTCTCGATCTGCCGCCAGAAGCGGTCGATGTGAACGTGCACCCGTCGAAAATCGAAGTGCGGTTTCGCGATTCCCGTTCGATTCACCAGTTTGTGTTCCACGCCGTGCAGCGTGCGTTGGCGCGACACGCGGGCGCGTCGCCGGAAACGACCGCTGGTGGGCATGCAGCGCATCTGGAAGCATCGCCGGGTGGGCCGGCTTCGTTCGGCGCGACACCGCTGGGCGGCGCGGGCGCTGGAGGCGGCGGTGGCTTCGGCACCACTGCAGGCGGCCTCGGCGGCGGCTTTGGTAGCGGATCCGGATCCTCGCAGCCGGGCAATACCTGGATGCGTCAGGCGCGCATGACACAAGGCACGCTGCCGGTTGCCCAACCCCTGGCCTTCTACGACGCCCTCTTCGGCCGCAGAGACACGAACACCGGCACAGCGGAAGGCGCGACGCTCTTCGAAGCACGCGACTCGGCTACGGAAGCGCCGTCCCCGTACAACGCCTCAGGGCCGTACACATCGCCTGCGTTCAATGCCTCGGACGAGCAGCCGCTCGGCTTCGCCCTCGGCCAGATTCACGGCATCTATGTGCTCGCACAGAACGCGCATGGACTGGTGATTGTCGATATGCACGCCGCGCACGAGCGCATCCTGTACGAGCAGTTTAAAAACGCGCTGGCCGATCGCACGATTGCCGTGCAGCCGCTGCTGATCCCGCAGACCATGCAGGCCGATCCGATCGAAATCGGCACGGTCGAGGAAGAGCGCGACACGCTGGACGCACTCGGCTTCGACCTCGCCGTGCTGTCGCCGACCACGCTCGCAATCCGCGCCGTGCCCGCGTTGCTGAAAGACGCCGATCTGCAGGCGTTGGCCCGTGCGGTCCTCTCGGACCTGCATGCGTTCGGTGGTTCACGCGTATTGACCGAGCGTCAGCACGAACTGCTCGGCACGCTCGCCTGCCATCACGCGGTGCGCGCGAACCGGCGTCTGACGCTCGACGAAATGAACGCCCTGCTGCGCCAGATGGAGGCGACCGAGCGCGCCGACCAATGCAACCACGGGCGCCCGACGTGGTATCAACTGACACTGTCCGATCTCGATCGGCTGTTCATGCGTGGGCAATGACGGTGCGCCTGATTACGCTGATTCGGCGCGCGCCGTCTTGCCTATGACCTCAAGCACTTCACGCACACCCACGCCGATCCCTTGCCTGCTCGGCCCGACCGCATCCGGCAAAACCGCTGCCGCGCTGGCGCTGGCCACACGGCGGCCAGTGGAAATCATCAGTGTCGATTCGGCGCTGGTCTATCGCGAGATGGATATCGGCACCGCCAAGCCGACGGCGGAAGAGCGCGCGGTGGCGCCGCATCATCTGATCGACATCGTCGATCCGACGGACGCATATTCGGCGGCGGAATTTCGCAGCGACGCGTTGCGCCTGATCGGCGAGATCAGCGCGCGCGGGCGGCTGCCGTTGCTGGTCGGCGGGACGATGCTGTACTACAAGGCGCTCACTCAAGGGCTAAACGACCTGCCCGCCGCCGATGCCGACGTTCGCGCGACACTCGACGCCGATGCCGCACGCGAAGGCTGGCCCGCAATGCATGCGCGGCTTGCCGCTGTCGATCCCGTTACGGCCGCGCGTCTGGCGCCGAACGATTCGCAGCGAATTCAGCGGGCGCTCGAAGTTTTCATGCTGACGGGGCAAGCGATGTCCGCTCTGCTAGCCGCGCCCGCTCGAACGGACGACGCCGCTTTGGCGTGGCGCTTTGTGCCCATTGCGCTCGAGCCATCCGAACGGAGCTGGCTGCATGCGCGCATCGAAAAGCGCTTCGACGCCATGCTGGCCGCCGGCTTTATCGACGAAGTGGTGAAATTGCGCGAGCGCGGAGATCTATTGCCCGAGATGCCGTCCATGCGCTGCGTGGGATATCGGCAGGCCTGGGAATATCTCGACGGGGCGGTCGATTACTCGACCATGCGGGATAAGGGGGTGTTTGCTACCCGGCAATTGTGCAAACGGCAGCTCACATGGCTGCGCAGCATGACAGAGCGGGTTGTTGTTGATTGCTGCGACCCCAATGCTACCGGGCAGGTCGTGAGCTTGATTGAAGAGCTAATTTGAGGTTTTACCCGCGCGACGTGCTTTCTGTACGCCGCGCAGGCAAACCAGCCTTTGGTCAAGCAGGGGCTGTTTAGATGACTACGGTCTGAGCTTCACCGGCTGCGCTTTCGCGAATCACGCCGATTTTCCAGACCTGCTCGCCAGCAGCCGACAAAGATGCGATCGCAGCGTCGGCATCAGCAGCGGCAACCACCACCGCCATGCCGATTCCGCAGTTGAACACGCGGTGCATTTCCGCATCCGCCACGCCGCCGTGCTTTTGCAGCCACGAGAACAGCGGCGGCATCGGCCAGCTACGGTGATCCAGCTCAGCCGTCAGACCTTCACGCAAAACGCGCGGAATGTTCTCGACCAAACCACCGCCAGTGATGTGCGCCATACCCTTCACAGCGATCTGCTGCATCAAGGCCAGCAAAGGCTTCACATAAATATGCGTAGGCGCCATCAGCGCATCGGCCAGCGAGCGGCCATCAAAATCCGCATTCAGATCCGGCTGCGCGCGCTCGATGATCTTGCGCACCAGCGAAAAACCATTCGAATGGATGCCGCTGGAAGCCAAGCCCAGCACCACATCGCCCGGGGCGATCGTGCTGCCGTCGATAATCTTGCTCTTTTCCACCGCGCCGACCGCAAAACCGGCCAGATCGTATTCACCGTCCGGATACATGCCCGGCATTTCAGCCGTCTCGCCGCCGATCAGCGCGCAGCCGGACAGTTCGCAGCCATGCGCGATACCCTTCACGACCGTTGCCGCCGTACCGACGTCCAGCTTGCCGCAAGCGAAATAATCGAGGAAGAACAGCGGTTCGGCGCCCTGCACCAGGATGTCGTTCACGCTCATCGCCACCAGATCCTGGCCGACGGTGTCATGTTTGTTCAGTTGGAACGCGAGGCGCAGCTTGGTGCCGACACCGTCGGTGCCCGAAACCAGCACCGGTTCCTTGTACTTCTTCGGCACTTCGAACAGCGCACCAAACCCGCCGATGCCGCCCAGCACGCCGTCGCGCATTGTCTTTTTGGCAAAGGGCTTGATCGCGTCGACAAGGGCGTCGCCCGCGTCGATGTCCACGCCGGCGTCGCGATACGACAAACCTTGGGCGTCAGAGGCGGATTTCGGTTGATTCATGGGGAAGAGCAAGAAGGTCGGTAAAATGCGATTTTACCCGATGCCGACCAGAGTTGGCGCTTCAGCGCTTACTCTGGTCCCATACAGAGTTGCCGGCCGGCTGGCTGGAATTTGAATCATCCTGAATCCTCCGGTCACGACGACACCAGGGAAATAACTTTGCAACAGAACTCCTCGATCCTGACGCCTGTGCAGCGCCGCGCCTTTATCTGGCTGGCGATCGCGCTAGTCGTCGGCATTCTGCTCTGGCTACTGAGCCCGGTCCTCACGCCGTTCCTGCTGGGCGCCATTCTCGCGTACATTCTGCAACCCGGCGTCGCGTGGATGGTGCGCCGGCGCGTGCCGCGCGGACTCGCCGCCTTGCTGATGATGCTGCTGTTCTCGTTGCTGATGACGCTGCTCGTGCTGCTGGTGCTGGCCGTCATCCAGAAAGAAGGGCCGCAGTTGAAACAACAGGTGCCCGTGCTGTTCGCCCACGTGAGCGCCTGGCTGCAACCCAAGCTTGCGCTGCTGGGCCTCGCCGACTCGCTCGATTTCGCCAGCATCCGCGATCTCGTGATGGGGCAGCTTGAAGGCAGCGCGCAGCAGGTCGCGCTGTACGTATGGACCTCCGTTCGCACCAGCGGCAACGTGATGATGACGGTGGTCGGCAACCTCGTGATGGTACCGCTCGTGCTGTTTTATCTGCTGTACGACTGGAATCGCATGCTCGCTCGCATGCAGATCACGGTGCCGCGCCGCTGGCTCGACAAGACGCTGCAACTCGCGCGCGACATGGACCAGATGCTGTCGCAATACCTGCGCGGCCAATTGCTCGTGATGGGCGTGCTCGCGGTCTATTATGCGATTGCGTTGACCATCGCTCGCTTCGAGATCGCGCTGCCGGTGGGTATTTTCACGGGCCTCGCTGTGTTCATCCCTTACATCGGTTTTGCAACCGGTCTCGCGCTGGCGCTGCTCGCGGCACTGCTACAGTTCGGCGACTGGTACGGCTTCGGCGCGGTCGCGCTGATTTACGGCGTCGGCCAGATCGTAGAGAGCTTTTATCTCACGCCGCGCCTCGTCGGCGAACGGATTGGCCTGCACCCGCTCGCGGTAATCTTCGCGTTGCTCGCGTTCGGCCAACTGTTCGGCTTTTTCGGCGTGTTGCTGGCATTGCCGGTCAGCGCCATTCTGTCGGTAGCCATGCGGGAGTTGCGCCAAAGCTATCTGACGAGCACGCTTTACAACAACTGAGTCACTGACTGCTCATTGACTGTTCACGGACGTTTTAGGGCCCGCGATCCGGGCCATTTGCGGCCTAAGCCTCATTTTCGGCATTAACCTACTGTGCTTCGTCAACTGACGCTCGATCTCGGCACCCCGCCGCCATCGACATTCGACAATTTCTTCGCCGGCGCCAACGCCGAGCTGGTCACGCGGCTGCGCGAGCTCGACAACGCGCTCGCGGCCGGGCCAGTGGCCGATCGCACCTTCTATGTCTGGGGTGAAGCCGGCAGCGGCCGCACGCACCTGCTGCAGGCGCTGGTCCACGAAGCGCCGCCGGGTCATGCACGTTTTGCCGGTCCGCAGAGCAGCCTCGCCGCTTTCACGTTCGACCCGCGCGTCGCGCTGTATGCGATCGACGATTGCGACGGCCTGTCCGCGGCGCAGCAGATTGCCGTGTTCAACCTGTTCAACGAAGTGCGCGCGCATCCCACCAGCGCGCTCGTCGCCGCGGGCAATGCGCCACCAATCGGCATGACGGTGCGAGAGGATCTGCGCACCCGTCTCGGCTGGGGCCTCGTGTTTCACCTCGCGCCGCTGCCGGACGAAGGCAAGGCCGCAGTGCTGAAACACGCGGCGCGCGAGCGCGGCATCATGCTCGCCGACGACGTCCCCGCCTACCTGCTCACGCATTTTCGCCGCGATATGCCGAGCCTGATGGCCCTGCTCGACGCGCTCGACCGCTTCTCGCTCGAACAGAAACGCGCGGTTACGCTGCCGCTCCTGCGCACCATGCTGGCCTCGCCCGACGCCGACGATAGGCGAGCCGCGCCCCCTTCATCCGCCTCATCCGCGTCCCCCGCCGCCGCTTCAAGTAAAATAGGCCCCCATGGCTAACCTCGCACTCTTCGACCTCGACCACACCCTCATTCCCACTGACAGCGACCACGAATGGGGCCGCTTCATGGTGAAACAAGGCATGGTTGACGCCGAAAACTTCGCTCGTGAAAACGACCGCTTTTTCGCCGACTACAAGGCCGGCAAGCTCGACATTCACGCTTATCTGATCGCCATGCTCACGCCGCTCGCGAAATACACGCGCGCGCAGCTTGCCGAGCTTCACGCGCAGTACATGCATGAAGTGATCAAGCCGGCGATCTTTCCGGTCGCGCTGGAACTGGTCAGGGAGCATCGTGAAGCCGGCGATCTC
This sequence comes from Paraburkholderia sp. WS6, assembly GCF_030464835.1. Taxonomy (NCBI): domain Bacteria; kingdom Pseudomonadati; phylum Pseudomonadota; class Betaproteobacteria; order Burkholderiales; family Burkholderiaceae; genus Paraburkholderia; species Paraburkholderia sp. WS6. The sequence continues at coordinate 28,196 of NZ_JALQCK010000040.1, read as the reverse complement.
TGCTGCGTGGTCACCGCGACCAACGAATTCATCACCCGTCCGATCGCGCAGGCGTTCGGTGTCGACGCGCTGATTGCCTGCGAAGCGGAAACCGTCGACGGCCAGCCGCATTCGCCGTACACCGGCCGCCCCACCGGGACGCCGAGCTACAAGGAAGGCAAGATCGTCCGTACCGAGGCGTGGCTCGCATCCCTCGGCAAAACCTGGAGCGACTTCGAGCACAGCTATTTCTATAGCGACTCGCACAACGACATCCCGCTGCTCGAAAAGGTCACCGATCCGATCGCGACCAATCCCGACGACACATTGCGCGCCCATGCGCAGGCCAAAGGCTGGCGCATCCTCGAACTCTTTCAACCCTCGTGATCAAAAAACTTATCCGCAAGCTATTCGGCCAGGACCCGGCGCCCGCTGACGACACCCCGCCCACCGAAGCAGACGAAGCCGGCGAGGCGCCGGCACGCAACGCGTCCAGCGCCACCAAAGCGCGCCGCAAACCGGCGCGCCCTGCCGCCAAAACCGTGCGGGACCCCGACGTGCCGGTCATCATTCCGCACGACGTGCATGGCATCGATCAGTCGCTGATCTCGAGAAACGCGATTCGCGTCACCGAGGGTCTGCAGGAAGCGGGGCATCGCGCGTTTATCGTCGGCGGCGCGGTGCGCGATCTGTTGCTCGGCATCAAGCCGAAAGACTTCGACGTCGCGACCGACGCCACGCCCGAACAGGTGCAGAAGCTGTTCCGCCGCGCGCGCATCATCGGCCGCCGGTTCCAGATCGTGCACGTGCAGTTCGGCCAGGAAATCATCGAAACCTCCACGTTCCGCGCACTGGTCGATCCGCCCGCAGCCGACGCGGCGCCGCCGCGCCGCCTGAAGCGCGACGAGCTCGACCGCCGTACACACGCGGTGGACGCCAGCGGCCGCGTGCTGCGCGACAACGTCTGGGGCGAGCAGCACGAAGACGCCACGCGCCGCGACTTCACGATCAACGCGATGTACTACGATCCGGCCACGCAAACCGTGCTGGATTACCACAACGGTATGGCCGACATGCGCGCGCGTCTGCTTCGCATGATCGGCGACCCGGCCACGCGTTATCGCGAGGATCCGGTGCGCATGCTGCGCGTGGTGCGTTTTGCCGCCAAGCTCGAGTTCGAGATCGAAGACACGACCCGCGCGCCGATCGCCAAAATGGCCGATCTGATCAACAACGTGCCGGCCGCGCGTCTGTTCGACGAGATGCTCAAGCTGATGCTGTCGGGCCACGCGCTTGCCTGTTTGAAACGTCTGCGCCAGGAAGGCCTGCATCACGGATTGCTGCCGCTGCTCGACGTGGTGCTGGAACAGCCGATCGGCGAGAAATTCATCACGCTTGCGCTCACCAATACGGACGCCCGCGTGCGCGCCGGCAAGCCGGTTTCGCCTGGCTTCCTGTTCGCCACGCTGCTGTGGCACGACGTGCAGACGCGCTGGCAGCAATTTGAAGCGAACGGCGAATATGCGGTGCCGGCGCTGCATCGCGCGATGGACGAAGTCCTCGACATGCAAACCGAGAAGCTCGCGATCCACAAGCGCTTCTCGTCGGATATGCGCGAGATCTGGGGGCTGCAACTGCGCCTCGAGAAACGCTCGGGAAGAAGCGCGCTGAAGCTGCTGGAACACCAAAGATTTAGAGCGGGGTATGATTTCCTCCTGTTGCGCTGCGAATCGGGCGAACTCGAAGAGTCGGTCGGTGCGTGGTGGACGGAGTTCATCGAAGGAGACGTCGCTGCGCGGGAGACTTTGCTCACGCAAGGCGGGAAGGACCGAAGCCCCAGAAAACGACGGCGGCGCAGCAGTGGCGCGAGGAGCCGCAAACCGGGCGACGGAATGGAGGGCGGCACGCAAGCCGAACGCACAGCCAGCGATGCGGGCCATGACGGCCCGCACGAAGACTGACACAGCGTTCGCTATTGCCGTCGAACGATAGTTGCAGGAAGTTATGCCATGACGGTTGCCTATCTCGGCCTCGGCGCGAATCTCGGGGACGCGCGCCAGACCCTGAAAGACGCGGTGGTGTGCCTGGCACAACAGCACACCATCTCCGTGCTCGCCAAGTCGAGCCTGTATCGCACTGCCCCGATCGACGCGGGCGGTGACGACTATTTCAACTGTGTCGTGAAGGTTGAAACGACGCTCCCCGTACGGCATCTGCTAGCGCTATGCCACAAAATCGAGCATCAGTTCGGCCGTGAACGGCCGTTTCGCAACGCCCCGCGCACGCTCGATCTCGACATCCTGCTATACGGCGATCAATCGATCGACGAAGCCGATCTGATCGTGCCGCATCCACGTTTGATCGAACGCGCCTTTGCACTCGTGCCGCTCGTCGAGATCGACCCAACGCTGATCATCCCGCAACACGGCCGTGCGGAGGCGCTGCTTGGTGGCGTGCACGATCAACGCATCGAAAAGGTGAAGGGGCCGTGCCAGTGTCCGATGCTCAATGCATTGACCGCCGACGCCCCTGCCAGGGACAAGGGCCGTTGCGAATGAATTCGCCGCCACTCACCGTCACCGCGCCGCAACTGCGGCCGCCCTTCGGCTATCTCGCGATCGAAGGGCCGATCGGCGTCGGCAAGACTTCACTCGCGCGGCGGCTCGCCCAGCGCTGGTCGATGCAGGAACTGTTCGAGCGACCGCAGGACAATCCCTTTCTCGAACGCTTTTATCGCGACACCACGCGTTATGCGCTGCCCACGCAATTGCACTTCGCCTTGCAGCGCGCGCAGCAGGCCCAGAACGTGGCGGCCGCGCACGTGGCGGGCACACCGCTGATCGCCGATTTCATGACGCAGAAGAACGACATCTTCGCGCGTCTGACACTGCAAGAAGACGAGTGGCAGCTTTATCGCGCCCTCGCCGCGCGAATCGACGTGAGCGCACCGGCGCCGGACTTCGTGGTCTACCTGCAAGCCAGTCCTGAAGTGCTGTTCGCGCGCATCCAGAAGCGCGCCGTGCCAATGGAACTGCAGATTTCCGATGCGTATCTGCACGCCCTCGGCGACGCCTACAACGAGTTTTTCTATCACTACGACGGCGCGCCAGTGCTGACGGTCAACGCTGAACACCTGAATCCGCTCGACTCGGACGCGGACCTCGCGCTACTCGCCGAACGCATCGAAACCATGCGCGGCCGCAAGGAATTCTTTGTCAAAGGCACGTCGCTTTAAGCGACGCGCCGCTCTCCTTTCCAACGGATTTCCCCATGACCTATTTGCAGGAAGCGAGCCGGAACGCCATCACCGTGCCGAAACTGCAGGCGATGCGCGACGCTGGCGAAAAGATCGCCATGCTGACCTGTTACGACGCAAGCTTCGCCGCGCTGCTGGATCGCTCCGGCGTCGACGTGCTGTTGATCGGGGACTCGCTCGGCAATGTGCTGCAAGGCCAGGCAACCACGCTGCCGGTCACGCTCACCGACATCGCGTATCACACGGCGAGCGTCGCGCGGGCGCGGCCCTCGGCGCTGGTGGTCGCCGACCTGCCGTTCGGTACGTACGGCACGCCGGAAGACGCCTTCAGGAGTTCCGTGGAACTCATGCGTGCCGGCGCGCAAATGGTGAAACTCGAAGGCGGTGAGTGGCTCGCGGACACGGTGCGCTTTCTGGTCGAACGGTCGATTCCGGTGTGCGCGCACGTCGGCCTGACGCCGCAATCGGTGCATGCGTTCGGTGGTTTCAAGGTGCAGGGCAAGACCGATGCCGGCGCGAGCCAGGTGCTGCGCGACGCGCTCGCCGTGCAGAATGCGGGCGCCCAACTGATCGTGATCGAAGCGATTCCCACGCTGCTCGGCGGTGAAGTCACCAAGCAATTGCGGATTCCGACGATCGGCATCGGCGCGGGTCTGGATTGCTCGGGTCAGGTGCTGGTGCTGCACGACATGCTGGGAATTTTCCCAGGCAAGCGGCCGCGCTTTGTGAAAGACTTCATGCAGGGGCAGCCGAACATTCAAGCTGCCGTGGAAGCGTATGTGCGTGCCGTGAAGGACGGCTCGTTCCCGGGGCCGGAGCACACGTTCTAACTACGCGGTCTGTTAGCGGATTACATCCATCGGGCGTAATTGCGCCCGTTTGGTGTGTTGTCCTGTTTTGTCCTATTTGGGACCCGTCCGATATCGACTGGAAACCTGATCGTCTATCTTCGTCTACCTTGTTAACGCGGCGCTGCCGCAAGCCGAAGAGAGATGACCATGAGCCCCTTTTGCCTGATCGACGTAGCGGAAATCCGCAATCACGCCACCGCACCGCATGACGTGCGGGAATCCACTTGGCACGCCCGCCTGTCCGGATGGATGGCCCGCTTGCTGCACGCTCGCCACAGTTGAGCCGCTGTGGCGGCATGCGTCACCCAAACCCGGTAGCACGGCTACCTCAAAAGCCTCGCCCCTCCCACCTTAGCCCAGCACGCGCGCCTTTACCGCGCCTCGCAGTGCGTTGCACACCAGAAGTGCTTCGGCATTCTGCACATCGACTCGAGTCAGCACGCGCTCAGCAGCGCGAAGGCCGGCATCCTCCAGCAACACACCTCGCATGATCCCGGGCAGCACGCCCGACTCTAATGGCGGCGTCCACCACCGTCCCGCCAGCTTCACAAACACGTTCGACCGGCCGCCTTCGGTCAACTCGCCGCGCTCGTTGAAGAACAGCGTGTCGAAAGCGTCTTTCGCTTCGGCTTCGCGCCAACCGCGATCGTATTCCGCGCGGTGCGTGGTTTTGTGGCGCAGCAGCGGATCATTGGCGTCCGTCGTGGGGAAATCGTGATCCGGCCCAAGCAGCACGCCGACCGTCGCATCAGCCAGCGGCGTCAGCACTGCCGCCGTTATTTGTGCCGCGCCGTTTTTGCTCAACGCGAGGCGCACACGGTGCGGGGTTTGCGTTGGCAACGCCGCGCATTTCTCCGCGATTTGCGCGCGAATTTCGTTTTCGTCGTCGAGTTTGAAACCCAGCGTCTCGGCGCTCGCGGAGAGTCGTGCGAGATGACGCGACAGATTCCGCACGCCCTCTTCCCGCGTCGCATACATCGTTTCGAAGAGCTCGAAACCCGGCTCGGCGCCGGTCAGAAAGCTGGCCTTCAATTGGCACTCCGCATATTCGTCGGCGGCGAGGCTGTCGAGCACGATGCCTGCGCCGACCCCCATCTTGCCTTGCAGTTCGCCTGGTTGTGCGGTCGGGGTTAAGGTCAACGTGCGGATCGCGACAGATAGGCAGAAGTTGCCGCAGGCGTCTTCGCTTGTGGTGGCATCGAGCCAACCGATCGCGCCTGTGTAAAGACCCCGCGGCGTGCTTTCCAATTCCTCGATCAACTGCATCGTGCGATGCTTCGGCGCACCGGTGATCGAGCCGCATGGAAACAGCGCACGCATGATCGTGGCGAAAGACGTGCCGGTGCGCAACGTCGCATGCACCGTCGACGTCATCTGCCAGACCGACGCATACGGCTCGACCGAAAACAGCGCCGGCACACTGACCGAGCCTGTCTGCGCCACACGCGACAGATCGTTGCGCAACAGGTCGACGATCATCACGTTTTCGGCGCGATTCTTCGCGTCGTTGGCGAGGAAATCGGCGGCGCCGCGATCCGCGTCAGGATCTTCCGAGCGCGGCGCCGTGCCTTTCATCGGACGGGCGCGCAGCAGCGCCCCTTCCTTCTCGATGAACAGCTCCGGCGAGCACGACAGCACCCACTCGTCGCCCGGCAACGCGATCAACGCGCCGTATGGAACCGGCTGACGCACTCGCAGCCGCCGATAAAGCGCGGTCGGCGAGCCGAATACATCGAAACCAAGCCGATACGTGTAGTTGACCTGATAAGAATCGCCCGCGCGCAGGGCGGCATGGATCGCATCGATCGCTTCGTTGAATTGCTTTGGATCGACGCTCGCGCGCACGTTTGCGGTACCCGCTACCGACGCCTCTGCCGTCCCGCCGTCGCGCGCCATGAGCCACGCGTCGACCTCGTCGCGCGACAGCTTCTCGCAACGTTCGAACAATAAAAAACGCAGCGTAGCATCGCCACGCTGCGTTTCTTTCAATGCCTGGTGAGAAAGGCCGCCGTCCAGAAGATGCCGGCCAAACTCATAGTCGGCGAGCACGACGGCATGCAAACCACGCCGCGTATCCGCGGCCACGGTCTCGCACACGACTTCGAGTTGCGCGGCGTCCGCGCAAACCCGCTCATGCACAAAACCCATGTACAGACGACTCGAACGGCGCGCCGCCGTCGCGTCGCAATCGTCGAGCAACGCGAACACTGCATCGCGCTCATCTGCCGTCATGCTTACCGCCACATCAAACCGCTATTAATCGAAGAAGCTCTTTACCCGATCGAACCAGCTCTTGCTCTGCGGGCTATGCCGTGCGCCGCCTTCCACGAGTGCCTTCTCGAATTGCTGAAGCAACTCGCGCTGCGGCTCCGTGAGCTTGACCGGCGTTTCGACTTGCACGTGCACGTAAAGATCGCCGGCAATGCTCGAGCGCAGACCCTTGATCCCCTTGCCACGCAAACGGAACGTCTTGCCCGACTGCGTGCCTTCCGGCACCGTGAAGCTCGCGCGGCCCGCGAGGGTCGGCACTTCGATTTCGCCGCCGAGCGCCGCCGTGGTAAACGGAATCGGCATCTGGCAATGCAGGTCGTCGCCGTCGCGCTCGAATACCGAGTGCTGCTTGATGTGAATCTCGACGTACAGATCGCCCGATGGACCGCCGTTGATACCCGGCTCACCGTTGCCGGCCGAGCGGATGCGCATGCCGTCGTCGATACCTGCCGGGATCTTCACTTCCAGCGTCTTGGTTTCCTTCACCTTGCCCGCGCCGTGGCAATGGCCGCACGGCTCAGGGATATAAGTGCCGGTGCCGTGGCACTTCGGGCAGGTCTGCTGGATGCTGAAAAAGCCCTGCGACATCCGCACCGAACCCGAACCGCTGCAGGTCGGGCAGGTTTCCGGCTTGGTGCCGGGCTTCGCGCCCGAGCCGTGACAGATTTCGCACGACACCCAGCTCGGCACGCGAATCTGCGTGTCGTAGCCGTGCGCGGCCTGTTCCAGCGTGATTTCCATGCTGTAGCGCAGATCGGCGCCGCGATACACCTGCGGGCCTGCGCGGCCGCCACCGCCGCGTGCGGCGCCGCCGGCCGCCTGGCCGAAGATGTCGCCGAAAATATCGCCGAACGCATCGGCAAAACCGCCGAAGCCCTGCGCACCGGCTCCGCCCATGTTCGGATCGACGCCCGCGTGGCCGTACTGATCGTACGCGGCACGCTTTTGCGAGTCCGACAGCATTTCATAGGCTTCCTTCACCTCTTTGAAATGCTCTTCCGCATCCTTGTTGCCGGGATTGCGGTCGGGGTGGTGCTTCATCGCAAGCTTGCGATAAGCCTTCTTGATTTCGTCGTCGCTCGCGTTCTTTGCGACGCCCAGAACCTCGTAGTAATCCCGTTTCGCCATATCGGTTCAACGCCACTCGCGCAATGCGACGCGGTGGCTCCTCTTGAATGCTGGAGTCTTGCGACTCGTCCGGCCGCTGTTTCCCGCCGCTTTCACGCGACTCAAAACAACGCCCTCCATAAAACAAATGTGCCCGGAGAGCCCAAAAAGGCTCACCAGGCGCGATAACCGCTTTGCAGGTTCATGCACCCGGACGGGAGCAAACCGTTTTGCAGCCAGGCCGCACACATCGCTGTGTGCGGCTTTACGGTCAGATTGCGACCCGGCTTTAGTCTTTCTTCACTTCCTTGAACTCGGCGTCGACCACATCGTCCTGCTGCTGGTGGCTCGCGCCACCCGCCGATGCGCCCGCACCTGCCGCGCCCGCTGCCGCAGCTTCGGCACCTTGCGCAGCTTGCATGTCGGCGTACATCTTCTCGCCCATCTTCTGCGAGGCGGTGGCCACCACTTCGATCTTGGCTTCGATCGCGGCCTTGTCGCTCGAACCGCTCTTCAGCGTTTCTTCGAGGTCCTTCAGCGCGGTTTCGATCGCTTCCTTCTCCGCGGCGTCCAGCTTGTCGCCGTATTCGGTGAGCGCCTTCTTCGTGCTATGGACCAGCGCGTCGCCCTGGTTGCGGGCATCAGCCAACTCACGCAGCTTGTGATCTTCTTCCGCGTTCGCTTCGGCGTCCTTCACCATCTTCTCGATTTCGGCTTCGGACAGACCCGAGTTCGCCTTGATCGTGATGCGGTTTTCCTTGCCGGTCGCCTTGTCTTTCGCGCCGACGTGCAGAATGCCGTTCGCGTCGATGTCGAAGCTCACTTCGATCTGCGGCGTGCCGCGCGGTGCCGGCGGAATGCCTTCGAGGTTGAACTCGCCCAGCAGCTTGTTGCCCGCTGCCATTTCGCGTTCGCCCTGGAACACCTTGATCGTCACGGCGCCCTGATTGTCATCGGCCGTCGAGTAGACCTGTGCGTGCTTGGTCGGGATCGTGGTGTTCTTGTTGATCATCTTCGTCATCACGCCGCCGAGCGTTTCGATGCCGAGCGACAGCGGGGTCACGTCGAGCAGCAGAACGTCCGTGCGGTCGCCCGACAGAACCTGGCCTTGAATCGCGGCGCCAACGGCCACGGCTTCGTCCGGGTTCACGTCACGGCGCGGTTCCTTGCCGAAGAACTCCTTGACCTTGTCCTGCACCTTGGGCATACGCGTCATGCCGCCGACCAGAATCACGTCGTCGATCTCGCCAACCTTCACGCCTGCGTCCTTGATCGCCGTGCGGCACGGTTCGATGGTGCGTTCGATCAGTTCTTCAACCAGTGCTTCGAGCTTGGCGCGCGTAATTTTCAGGTTCAAGTGCTTCGGACCCGACGCGTCGGCCGTGATGTACGGCAGGTTGATTTCGGTCTGCTGGCTCGACGACAATTCGATCTTCGCCTTTTCAGCCGATTCCTTCAGGCGTTGCAGCGCGAGCACGTCTTTCGACAGGTCTACGCCCTGTTCCTTCTTGAACTCGCCGATGATGTAATCGATGATGCGTTGGTCGAAGTCTTCACCGCCGAGGAACGTGTCGCCGTTCGTGGACAGCACTTCGAACTGCATTTCGCCGTCAACGTCAGCGATTTCGATGATCGATACGTCGAACGTACCGCCGCCAAGGTCATACACCGCGATCTTGCGGTCGCCCTTTTCGGCCTTGTCCAGACCGAATGCCAGAGCGGCTGCGGTCGGTTCGTTGATGATCCGCTTCACCTCCAGACCGGCGATGCGGCCTGCGTCTTTGGTAGCCTGACGCTGGCTGTCGTTGAAGTACGCGGGAACCGTAATCACGGCTTCTGTGACCGGCTCGCCGAGGTAATCTTCAGCGGTCTTCTTCATCTTGCGCAGCGTTTCCGCGGAGATTTGCGGCGGTGCGAGCTTCTGGTCGCGCACTTCGATCCATGCGTCGCCGTTATCGGCTTTCATGATCTTGTACGGCATCAGAGCGATGTCTTTCTGCACTTCCTTTTCTTCGAAGCGGCGGCCAATCAGGCGCTTGACCGCGTACAGCGTGTTCTTCGGGTTCGTGACCGACTGACGCTTCGCAGGCGCGCCGACGAGAATCTCGCCGTCTTCCATGTAAGCGATGATCGACGGCGTGGTGCGCGCGCCTTCCGAGTTCTCGATCACCTTGACCGAATTGCCTTCCATGATCGCCACGCACGAGTTGGTCGTGCCGAGGTCGATACCGATGATTTTGCCCATTTTTACTAATCTCCTGACTTTGATCGCTGCGGGAATCGCCGTTTTTGCCCATCTGGCGGTACGGCGATCCGCTCTGAATTCCTACCTGCACTCAACATAAGTGCGTCCGCATCGTTTTCAAGACCTCTTTTACGATGCGGTCTTTAATTTTTTTCAATCGGTCGAACTTTTGCCGCTTTTTTCACCATTTGCCGTACTGCCGACCACATTGCCCGCACGGATCTTGTCCCGCGCGACCGCGACCGCCGCCTCGAACTGCCCAAGGCCGTGCCAGCCGGTAGCCTGGCCAAGCCGCTTGCCTCGGTAAAAGAAGAACCATGTGGACACGCCGTGAAGCATGACCGCAGTGGCGTCGACGGGAATGTTGGCCATCACGGCGCCTGTCAGACGGACCGGCTGATAACCGCGTCCCTGATGCGGCGTCTGAGGCAGCTCGCGCTGCGCGCCTCAGATGCTTGCTTACTTCGGCGCCGCGACAGTCACGAGGGCCGGACGCAGCACGCGGTCGGCGATCACGAAGCCTTTTTGCAGCACAGCAACGACGGTGTTCGGTTCCTGGTCGGCCGGCACCATCGAAATAGCCTGGTGGCGGTGCGGGTCGAACTTCTCGCCAACCGGGTTCAGGGCAACGACGCGGCCCTTCTCCAGCGCGCCGGAGAGCTGGCGCAGCGTGAGTTCGACACCTTCACGGACCTTTTGCAGGTCGTCGGACGAGTGGGCAACCGCCGCTTCAAGGCTGTCGACCACCGGCAGCAAATGCTCAGCGAAGCTTTCGATCGCGAACTTGTGGGCCTTGGCGACGTCTTCCTGGGCGCGGCGGCGCACATTCTCAGTCTCCGCCTTCGCCCGCAGGAAGCTTTCCTGCATCTCGGCAAGCTTCGCCTCTGCTTCGGCCAATGCGGCTTCCACGCCAGTTGCCGGCGCTTCAGGCGCAGCGTTTGCAGCGGTGTCCTGCTGGGATGCTGCAGCCTCGGCGGCCTGGCGCGCGGTTTCGTCGGCGGGCGTGGGATTCTGGCTCGTCGGGTTCTCTTGCGTGTTTTCCATGTCGCTGACAGTCGTTAAAAGGTTAAAGCTAGTGGTGGCGGCAACGCGTCAAAAGCTGTCGCAATTTGTGCGTTGCAAAATTGCGACAGACAACTTGGTGCGTGAGCGCGTATCGAAACGGCAGATGGGGCCGGAAAGACCCAATTCAAGCGCATCTCCCGGAACTTTTCACACCGCGGACGTGCGGCAGAAATGCCCGGTTACAACCATTATTGCGTCGCAATCAGATTGAGATTGAGTGCGCCCAACAAGTGGCCTATGCTCCATTAAAGCGTCGGAAAAGACACGTTAACCCTAATCTAACGTAAGCCTTACCGATAATTTTCAATTACCACCTGATTCGCCTGTTTCCGTCTCGAATCTTCCCAAGGGGAGTACCGTGAAGCTGACCTTTGCAATATCGGTGGTCGCATTGGTACTGATCGCGGGCACCACGACCATCTGCATGTCCGGGGCCGTCAACGATCACACCACCGAGTACGGCGGTGTGCACGCGACGATGGAACAATTGTTCAATCCCCACCTGAAAGTTTGTCGATAGTGCGCCGGTCGCGCTTGGTCGGCCTGCCGTGCAAAGCGGCGGCCGGTTCTCGGTATGTCTTGCGCCGCTCCTGCTCGACCTGCCGCTTCACCTTGCTCTCTTCCGTTTCCGCATAAAGCGTCTGCGCGACGCTGGCCGGGCCGCGCACGTCGCATACGCCCAGCACTTCCACCTGCCAGACAATCCGCTCGATTTCTATCTCGACCAGGTCGCCTACGCGCACCTCCTTGGCCGGTTTGACACTCGCGCCGCCGATGCGCACGTGCGCTTTTTCGACGGCATCCGCCGCGAGCGAGCGGGTCTTGAAGAAGCGCGCCGCCCAAAGCCATTTGTCGATGCGCAGCTTCGCGCCCGGTTCGGTTGAAATCCTGTAATTCATGAGCCTGCTTAAGCCCCAGTCGTGTGCGGCACCGGCACCGCTTGCACGGGCCAGCCCTGCAGATTCTGCGCGACGATCTCGCCGAGCGCGGCGATCCACGGCTGCGAGGCGTTCAGGCAGGGAATTCGATGGAATTCCTTGCCGCCCGCCTGCAGGAACTCGTCGCGCACCTCCATGCCGATTTCTTCAATCGTTTCAAGGCAGTCGGCGGTAAAACCCGGACAGAACACGTCGGCACGCCGCACGCCCGCCGAGCCCAATTCCTTCAGCGTGGGGGCGGTGTACGGCTGCAGCCACTCAGCCTTGCCGAAGCGCGACTGAAACGTGACGCGGCATTCCACCTGCGTCAATCCCAGCGCCTGCGTCAACAACGCGCCGGTCTGCTGGCATTGCTCGTGATACGGATCGCCGAGATCCATCGTGCGCTTGGGCACGCCGTGAAAACTCAGCACCAGCTTGTCGCCTGCCGCGAAATCCGGTCGGCCGTGCTGATGCCAGTAGTGGTGCACCTGAGCGGCGAGCGCGGCGATATACGCCGGATGATCGGCGTACTGGCGCACCGTGCGGATTTCCGGCTGATTCCGCATGCGCTTGAGGGCAGAAAAAGCGTCGTCGAACGCCGTGGCCGTGGTCGACGACGAGTATTGCGGATACATGGGCATCAGCAGCACGCGCTCGGCGCCCGCCAGCTTGAGCTGGTTCAGCATGGCCGGAATGCCGGGCGTGCCATAGCGCATCGCGTAGTCGACCAGCACCGTGTAATCGTTCAATTGCAGCAGATGGCGCAAACCCTCCACCTGCTTCTCCGTGAAGACACGCAGCGGCGAGCCTTCCGGCATCCACACGGCCGCGTACTTCTTTGCTGACGCGGGGCTCCGGAACGGCAAAATCAACACGCGCAGGATCACCTGCCAGAGCAGCGCCGGAATTTCGACCACACGCGGATCGGACAGGAACTGCGCAAGATAGCGCCGGACCGCACGCGGTGTCGGCGCGTCGGGCGTGCCGAGATTGATCAGCAACACGGCCACACGATGTGACGTGGCGTTCTGCGATGGCCGCTCGAGGTCGAAGCGCATAGGCAGCAGGGATAACCGCTTTGGGCGGAGAGTCGGTTCAGGTGGAATTCATTATAGCGGCGCGGTCCATTGCGAGGTCCGCCAGGGACCCCTGGCCATTCGGCCAATTGGCAAGCCGCGCGCTGTCGCGCATCATTTGCAGCATGAGGTGTGCGGCAGCCACGGTGACCGCAGGTTACTGTTGACTAAGCGTCAGCGAAAGCAACCGCGCGGTGATGTCCACGATTGGGATCACGCGGTTGTAGGCCATGCGGGTCGGCCCGATCACGCCAAGCGTGCCGACAATCTTGCCGTTCACCTCATAAGGCGCGGTGACGACGCTCATTTCCTCGATCGGCACGAGATTCGACTCGCCGCCAATGAAAATCTGCACGCCCGCGGCGTGACTCGACACGTCGAGCAACTGAAGGAGACTGGTCTTTTGGTCGAACACATCGAACAGCTTGCGCAGGCGCGCCATGTCCGACGAAAGGTCGGCGACTTCGAGCAGGTTGCGCTCGCCGGAAATCAACACGTGTTCGCCGGTGTCGGTTTCATCCGTGCTGGCCGTGACCGCGGCGTGCATCAGCGTGGTCATGTCGCCGCGCAATTCGTCGATTTCTTCGCGCAGGCGGCGGCGCACGTCGTCGAACGAGAGGCCCGCGAAGTGCGCATTGATGTAATTGGAGGCTTCCACCAGTTGCGACGGCGAAAAGTCGCGCTGGGTGGCCATAATGCGGTTCTGCACGTCGCCCTCGGGCGTCACGATGATCAGCAGGATGCGCTTGTCCGACAGGCGCATGAATTCGATCTGCTTGAACACGTGGCTGCGGCGCGGCGTGAGCACCACACCGGCGAACTGCGACAGATTGGACAGCACGCTGGCCGCCGCGGCGACGACTTTCTGCGGCTCGCCCGCCTGCAGCGTAGTCTTGACGATACGCATCACCGCTTCTTCGTCCGCGGCGGATTCCACCGTCAGCATGGTATCGACGAACAGCCGGTAACCGCGCGGCGTCGGAATCCGGCCCGCCGACGTATGTGGACTGATTACGAGCCCCAGGTCCTCGAGATCGGACATCACGTTGCGGATCGTGGCCGGGCTCAGTTCGAGGCCGGAATAGCGTGACAACGTGCGCGAGCCGACCGGCTGACCTTCGGCGATGTAGCGCTCGATCAGCGTTTTGAGGAGGGTTTGTGCGCGGGGATCTAGCATGACGGAAAATTTTAGCTCAATGACGCGGCTACAGCGAGCGCTAACGGCGCCAACCCCTGACTATCGCGCCGCCGGTTGGCGGGGCGGGGCATGTCATCAAGGTTTCACCATTCTAACGATAATCGCCCAATGCGCCGGCAGCGCGCTTGCGCAGGCTCGCTACCGGGTCTGTCTGCGGTTCTTTTCAGGCCCTACCTATGGTGTAATGCCGGCATGCAAGTGACCAGCCAGTTCAAGACCGTCGCGCTCGTCGGGCGCAACAATACGCCGGGCATCGGCGAGCCGCTGACCGAGCTCGCCTCGTGCATCGCGAGGCGCGGCTTCGAGGTCGTATTCGAAGCCGACACCGCCGCCGAAATTGGCGTAACCGACTATCCGGCGCTGCGTCCCGCCGAGATCGGCGCGCGCGCCGACGTTGCCGTGGTGCTAGGCGGCGACGGCACGATGCTAGGCATTGGGCGCCAGCTCGCGCCCTACCGCACGCCGCTGATCGGCATCAACCACGGCCGGCTCGGCTTCATTACCGACATTCCGATCTCCGACATGCGCGAGATCGTGCCGCAAATGCTCTCAGGCAACTTCGAGCGCGAAGAGCGCATGCTGCTCGAAGCGCGCATCATGCGCGACGGCGCCCCGATCTATCACGCACTTGCCTTCAACGACGTGGTGGTCAACCGCAGCGGTTTCTCGGGGATGGCGGAACTGCATGTCTCGGTGGACGGGCGCTTCATGTACAACCAGCGCTCGGACGGCCTGATCGTCGCCACGCCAACGGGTTCGACCGCCTACGCGCTGTCCTCGCAGGGGCCGATCCTGCATCCGCAATTACAAGGCATCGTGCTGGTGCCGATTGCGCCGCATGCGTTGTCGAACCGGCCAATCGTGCTGCCGGACGACTCGAAGGTGAGCATCCAGATCGTCTCGGGCCGCGAAGTGAACGTCAATTTCGACATGCAGTCGTTCACTTCACTGGAATTGGGCGACACGATCGAAGTGCGCCGCTCGCGCCATACGGTGCCGATGCTGCATCCGGTCGGCTACAGCCATTTCGCGACGCTGCGCAAGAAGCTGCACTGGAACGAATACCCGTCGCACGAAGAAGATACCAAGCCCTGAACGGCCCGAAACGCCGGAAAGCCGGAATGCCGGGCCGCCGGAACACGAACGCCGCCGCTGCCGAACCCTGAATCTCAAGCTCACCAGACGACCTCCATGCTTCGCCACCTCTCGATACGCGACTTCGTCATCGTCGCCGCGCTCGACCTCGAATTCGACAGCGGCTTTACCGTTTTCTCAGGCGAAACAGGCGCCGGCAAGTCGATCCTGATCGACGCACTGGCCCTTGCGCTCGGTGCCCGCGCCGATGCGAACGTGGTGCGCACCGGCGAGAGCCGTGCCGACATCACCGCGGAATTCGAGACGCATGCGCAAGTCGAGCAATGGCTCGACGAGCAGGCGCTCGGCACGACCGCCGACGACGGCCATCACGGCGGCACCGTCATGCTGCGTCGCGTGGTGGACGCGAACGGCCGCTCGCGCGCGTTCATCAACGGCACGGCGGCGACGCTCGCGCAGTTGCGCGAAGTCGGCGAGATGCTGGTGGATATTCACGGGCAGCATGCGCATCAGTTGCTGATGCGTCCGGACGCGCAGCGCGAGCTGTTCGACACCCATGCCGGCCTCACGGAAACCGCTGCAACCGTCACGCGTACATGGCGGTCGTGGCGCGAAAAGATTCAGGCTGTCGAGCACGCGAAAACGCGCGATCGCGAGCTGCAACTGGAGCGCGAGCGGCTCGCCTGGCAGCTCACCGAGCTGGACAAACTTTCGCCGCAACCAGGCGAGTGGGAAGAGGTCAACGCCGAACACCGGCGCCTGTCGCACTCGGCCAATCTGATCGACGGCGTGCAAGGGGCGCTCGGCGCGCTGTCCGAATCTGATGAGGCGATGATCACGCATCTCGCCTCGATCGTGTCGAAAGTGCGCGACCTCGCCGAGATCGACCCGGCGCTGAACGATGTGCTGGCGGCGCTGGAACCGGCGGAAATCCAGTTGCAGGAAGCCGCCTATTCGCTCAGCCACTACGCGCAGAAGCTCGAACTGGATCCAGACCGGCTCGCCCAGGTCGAAAAGCGTCTCGACGCGCTGCACTCGGCCGCACGCAAATTCCGCCTGCAACCCGAGACGCTGCCGGAAGAACACGAAGCGCGTCGCGCGCAACTTGCCGCGCTCGACGCCGCCGCCGATCTCGACAGCCTCCACGCGGCCGAAGCCAAAGCCAAAGAAGCCTTCCTCGCAGAAGCGAAAAAACTGTCGAAGGCGCGCGCCAAGGCCGGCAAGGCCTTGGGCGCAGCAGTGACCACTGGCATGCAGGAACTGTCGATGAAAGGCGGCAGCTTCGAGGTGGCGCTGGTCCCGTTGCCGGAAGGTGGCGCGCACGGGCTCGAACAGGTCGAATTCCGCGTCGCCGGTCACGCCGGCGTGCCGCTGCGGCCGCTCGCGAAAGTCGCCTCAGGCGGGGAACTGGCGCGGATCAGTCTCGCTCTGGCGGTCATTGCGAGCGCCGCGAGCCCGACACCAACCCTGATCTTCGACGAAGTGGATACGGGAATCGGCGGCGGCGTCGCCGAAGTGGTTGGGCGGTTGCTGCATCAACTGGGGCAAGCGCGTCAGGTGCTGTGCGTCACGCACTTGCCGCAAGTCGCCGCGCGCGGCGACCATCATTTCCAGGTGGCGAAGTCGGGCAACGGCAAGGGCGGCACGGTCAGCAGCGTGACCTCGCTCGACCGCGCGAGCCGCGTCGAAGAAGTCGCTCGGATGCTCGGCGGACTGGAGATCACCGCCACCACCCGCAAGCACGCGAAGGAAATGCTGGCGGCTTAGGAACGCGGGCCGGAAATCATTGCGAAGCTTCAGCCAAACACCCGCTCCCACAGCCTCAGCACCGCTTCGCGCTCAGTCACTACCAGCGCCGGATCGACCCGCGCCTTCTCCATCCCGTCCAGCCGCAGTTGGTGCTGCAACTTCCGGTAGGTCCGATAGGCCGCCCCGACCGTCTCCGCTTCCGCCTCGCTCATCAGGCCGAAGCGCGACACCTCACGCAGCAGCGCGATATTGCCGGTATTGCGGATCAGTTCGGGATCGCTCGCCGCATGCAGCAGCACCCAGTACTGCACGGTAAATTCGATATCGACCATGCCGCCGCGATCGTGCTTCAGGTCGAACAGCGCCGTATGGTTCGGATGCCCCGCCTCCACGCGCTCGCGCATCTCGACGATTTCCTTCGCGAGCGGTTCGGCCTCGCGCGGCGTGGTCAGCACCTGTTCGCGAATCTGCTCGAATTTCGCGCCGATTTCGGCGTCGCCCGCGCAGTAGCGCGCGCGGCTCAATGCCTGATGCTCCCACACCCACGCCGTGTTGGCGGCATCGCCTTCACGCAGTTGATAACGGCGGAACGCGTCCAGATCGGTGACGAGCAGGCCCGACTCGCCGTTTGGCCGTAGCCGCAAGTCGACATCGAACAAGGTGCCAGCGCCGGTCGCCGTCGTTAGCCAGGTGATGAGGCGGCGGGTGTAGGTGGCATAGACGTCGGCGGCAGCATCGTCCGGATCGTCGTAGAGGAAGATGACGTCGAGGTCGGATGCGTAGCCGAGCTCCTTGCCGCCCAGCTTGCCGTACGCGATCACCGCAAACTTCGGCACCTCGCGATGGCGTTTGGCCAATTGGTTCCAGACAGCTTCGAGCGTGACGTCGAGCACGACGTCGGCAAGCTCTGACAGGCGGTCGCTCACATGCTCGACGCTCAGCCTGCCGGCCAGATCGATCAGCAGGATGCGGAACACCTCGGCCTGGTGCGCGTGGCGCAGCAGGTCCATCTGTTGCTCGATGCCATCCGCCGCGGCCAGACGCAAGCGCAGCGTGCGCTTGAATTCAGGCCAGTCGAACGGACTGTCCATCGCCTCGTCGTCGAGGAGTTCGTCGAGCAATTGCGGGTGGCGGATCAGATAGCCGGCGGCCCAGCGCGAACCACCCAGCACCGACAGCACCCGATGCAGCGCCTGTGGATATTCCGTCAACAGCGCGAGGTACGCGCCGCGCCGGCTCACGGCTTCGAGCAGGTCGAAGAAACGCGCCACCGTATCGCCGCGCCGTTCGAGCGGCTCCAGGGTACGCGCGGCTTCCAGCGCACGCTGCGCGACGATATCGAAGCGCTGGCGGCTACGCTCGGCGAGCCCCGCGTAACGCGATGACTGCCATATCGCCCGCAAGCGCGCCAGCAGCTCGTCCGGCTCGGACACACCCAGTTCAATCAGGCGCGCGCGAAGCGCGTCCTCAGCGCTGTCGTCGGCGAGCGCGCTGCTCCAGACCCACGCCGCCGCGCCGTCTTCCGGTGCGCCGCAGCCATCGCGACCGCTCACCTTGTCGGCGAAAATCTGGTCGAACTGCTGCTCGACGAACTCGCGATGCGCGTCGAGCTTGAGCATCAACGCGGCATAGTTGTCGCAACCCATTGCTTGCGCGAGCGCCACGCGCTCCTCAGGATCGACCGGCATCGCGTGAGTTTGCGCGTCGTTGCGGTATTGCAGGCGGTGTTCGAGTTCGCGCAGGAAGCGGTAGGCCTGTGAAAGCTTCACGCAGACCGAGGTATCGAGCAGCCCGTGCGTGGCCGCGTGCCGCAAGACAGCGAGCGTCGGACGCACCCGGAAGCCGGCATCCTGCCCGCCGCGGATCAGCTGGAACACCTGAGCGCTGAATTCGATTTCGCGGATGCCGCCGCGGCCCAGCTTGATGTCGTCAGCCTTGTCGGGCCGCATCGAGGCACGCCGCTGTGCTTCCTGGCGAATCTGCAAATGCAGCGCACGGATTGCGCTGATCACACCGAAGTCGAGATAACGCCGATAGACGAACGGCGTGACGATCGCGTCGAGCTGCTTCTGCAACCGCCGCGCAGCGTCGCTCGCGCCTTCGGACACGAGCCGGCCCTTGATCCACGCATAGCGCTCCCACTCGCGGCCCTGCACGTAGAAATACTCTTCGAGCATACCGAGGCTGCACACGAGCGGCCCCGAATCGCCGTTCGGCCGCAAGCGCATATCGACGCGGAACACGTAACCGTCGGCGGTCACCTCGGCCAATGCGCCGATCAGGCGCTTACCCAGACGCGTAAAAAAGTCCTGCGTCGCGATCGGCGAACGCTGACCGCCCGCGGTCTCACCGTCCTCTTCATAAATGAAGATCAGATCGATATCCGACGAAACATTCAGCTCACGCCCGCCCAGCTTGCCCATCCCGACCACGCCGAGTGCGAGCCGCTCGCCCTGCGGTCCGCGCGGTTCGCCGTAGAGCGTTTCGAGCTCGGCGGACACGACCGCGAGCGCGCGTTGGATTGTCGTCTCCGCCAGATCGGTCATCGCGCCGGTGACTTCGGCGACATCCGCCTCGCCCGCCAGGTCACGCTCCATCACGGCGCAAAATACCTCAGTGCGCAATTGGCGCAAGGCCCGTTTGAGTGCATCCTCACTCAACGGGCCGTCGCCCGCGCCGGCTGCCTCGGCACACAGCGCGTCAAAGCGCGCGTCGATCCGTTCTCGCGTGAGGGGTGCGGAGGCGAGCGCCACCACCTGCGCCACGATTTGCGGACGGGCCGCCGCGGCACGCGCCGCGTAATGTGAATAGCTGGAACTCAGGAGTGTTGCGTCAGTCATCAAGGGTCTGGCTCGCTCGTTGCTTTATCAGCGTTGTTCAGTTCGCCGCAGCACACGGGTCCCGCGGCCTCGCGCAGGTCGCGAGACGGCATGGAGAAAGGGTTTGCCGGAGGTCCGCCGACGCTTTCCCGTGTGTTACATTTCGTCGTTAATTCGCAAAACTACCATACGCCCACCCGCCGCAGCATGTCCGAGCGAAACGAATCCGCCGACCCGCACGAAACCAGGCAGGTCCGGCCCGCGAGCGGAAGCGCCCACATGGTGCTGCATCGGACGTCCCATGTAGTGCTGGCGCTCGCACTCGCCTTCTACTTTATCGCGGCGGGTCTGTTTCTCGGTTTGCGTTATGTACTGCTGCCGCGCGTCGACTCGTTCCGTCCGCGCATCGAAGCCATCGTTTCCGAGAAACTGCACACACAGTTCACCATCGGCAAGCTGGCGCCGCATTGGAGCGGCTTTCAGCCGGGCCTCGACGTCACCGATATCGTCATCCGCGACCCGGAAGGCAAAGCGGCGCTGACCATTCCGCATGCCACCGCCGCGCTCTCGTGGAAGTCGCTCTGGCAGTTCCATCCCGCGCTTTCTAGCCTGATCGTCGATCAACCGGACGTGCTGGTGTCGCGCAGCAGCGACGGCGTGATCTCGGTGGCGGGCGTGCCGGTGCCCACCCGGCACAGCGGCAACGACACCCTGTCCACTTGGCTGTTGCGCCAACAGGCAATCGTGGTGCGCGGCGGCGTGCTGCGCTGGCGCGATGCCCAGCATGACGCGCCGGAGCTTGCCCTGAGCGACATCCGGATCGCGATTCTCAACGACGGCTACGATCACCGGCTCGCGTTGCAGGCGCCCGCCGACGGCCATGTCCTGCACGGGCCGATCGACTTCCGTACGCATTTCAAACACGCCCGCCTCTCCGCGATCGGCAAGCCGGTCAACTGGGCCGGCCAGGTCTATATGTCGACCGGTCCCGTCGATCTGCCGACTCTCGCGCGCTACATCAATTTCCCGATCGAGATGTTCGCCGGCCGCATCGACAACGCGATCTGGGCTGACTTCGCCGACGGCCGCATGAAGTCGGCGAGCGGGCAGTTGGCCGGCACGGACGTCTCGATGCGGGTCCGCCCGACCCAGCCCAAGCTGGTGGTGCCGATCGCCAATTTCTCGTGGGGTCTCGAAGTCGACCAGGGCGACTACACGCTGCAACTGAACCACTTGCGCGCCGAGCTCGGCCAACCGCCGCTCGACGACGGCACGCCGCTCACCCGCACCCTCGCGCTAACCACGCTGCACGGCCGCTACCGGACCGCCTCGCTGCAGCATGGGCAACTCGTCAGCGTCAGCGGCGACCGCGTCGACCTGGGCATCCTCGCCGAATTCAGCCGCGCGCTGCCGCTGCCGCGGCCCCTGCTGAACAACCTGCTGCGCTTCAATCCCCGCGGCATGGTGTCGAACTATGTGATCGAGGTCGAACGCGGCAAACCGGAGTCCGGCGAAGCGGGCAGCGACCACCGGCCAAGCGGCGCCGAACCGATCGAGCGTTATCGTTTCAAGGGCGACCTGCAAGGCATCAGCGTTGCCGCGCAGGAACCGCCGCCGGGGCTCACCCCGCTGAATCACCCGCGCGCGGGCATTCCCGGCATCGAAAACCTGTGGGGCAGCGTCGACGCCGACGAAAACCACGGCACCGCGACGCTCAACACCTCCAACGTCGCGATTACGCTGCCGGGTGTGTTCGACGACCCGCGCCTGACACTCGACCGCCTGCATGGCCGGGCGGACTGGACCATCACGCCGAAGGCGCCGGGCGAGAATCACCCGGCCTTCACCGTCAAGCTGGCCGACTTCGGCATCTCGAACGCGGACGCCGACGCCACCGCCACCGTCGATTACAGCAACCCGGGCCATGGGCGCGGTTCGCTCGACCTGAAGGCCGACTTCCAGCGCGCGCAGGTCACACGCATCGTCCGCTATCTGCCGACCAGCATCAGCGAAAAACTGCGCATCTACCTGGGCCATGGGCTGCAAGCCGGCATCTCGCGCGGCGCGACGATCGAAATACACGGCGATCTGACCAAATTCCCCTACTCGCGTGCCCCGGAGGCCGGGGTCTTCCATATCGTCGCGCCTTTCAAGGGCGGCAAGTTCGACCCTTCGCCGTACCCGCCGCGCAAGATGAAGAACGGCACGCCGAACGTGTGGCCGCCGCTGGATGGCATCGACGGCGTGTTCGAACTCAAAGAGAACGTGCTGCGCTTCGATATCGACCGCGCCCATTACAAGCGGGTCGCTTTAAACAAGGTGAACGGCAGGATCGACGATCTCGGCACCAAGGCGTCGAACCTCGTCATCGATGGCAACGGCCGTGGGCCGCTTGCCGACATGCTCGACTACGTCAACGAAAGCTCGCTCGGCATCATGTCCAAACATGCGACCGAGAAAGTGCGCGCCGAAGGGCCCGCCGCGCTGGCGCTCAAGCTGACCGTGCCGCGCACGCCGAAGCCGCATATCGCCGTGGAAGGCGCAGTGGGCTTCCAGAATAACCGTTTGACGGTCGATAACGTGCCGCCGTTGTCGCAACTGAACGGCAAGGTGCGTTTTACCGAGCATACGGCGCAAGTCGACCGGCTCTCGGGCCAGTTCCTCGGCGGCGACGTGCACGCGAATGGCGGCCTGAAGCAGGACGGCACGTATGCACTCGACCTCGGCGGCCATATCGCCGTCGACGCCGCGCGCGGCCTGAATCTGCATGGTCCGACCGCGCAGGTCCTGACGCGCATGAGCGGCAGCGCGCCTTATGCGCTCAACGTGCGCGGCGCCAAGGGGCGGTTGCCGGAAGTCACGGCGAACTCCGATCTGACCGGCCTCGCGCTCGACTTCCCCGCGCCGTTCAACAAGCCTGTCGGCACGCCGATGCCGCTGCACTTCGCGGTCAGCCCCTACGCCAGCGCAAGCGAAGCCGGCCTGGAACGGGCCGACCTCACCTTCGGCCCGATCGCCGCCACCTACCTGCTGCGTTACCAACCGAAAACGCCGCCGACGGTCGTGAGCGGCGCGATCGGCGTCAACAAGCCCGCCGACCTGCCGTCCGAGGGCGTGATCGCCGCCGTCGACGTCGAAGCGTTCGATGCCGATGCCTGGCGCGCGCTCGTCACGCAGATGCGCAACAAGGACGCGCCCGCAGCCGCGCCGGCCACGCCTAATCCGACCCTCGCGCAATTCCTGCCGAGCCGCTTCGCGGTGCACGTCGGCACGCTGACACTGCTCAAGCGGCACTGGGACAGCGTGATCGTCGGCGCTTCGCATGCGGACGGCAAATGGCAGGCCAACATCGCGTCGAACCAGGTGTCGGGCCACGTGTCCTGGCTGCCGGGCGCCAACAAGGAATCGCCGGGCACGCTGCAGGCGCGCTTTGCCCGTGTGGTGATCCCCTCCGCCACGGATAAAGACCTGCTCGGCCAGGCCATTTCGGCGCCGGCGCAGAACATGCCGTCGATCGATCTGGTGGTCAATGAGTTGATCGTGCGCGATCGCGACATAGGCCGGCTCGAAGTGGACGCACACAACTTCGAAGAAGACGGTGTGCCGGTCTGGCAACTCGACAAGCTGGACATCACCAATCCCGCCGCCACGCTGACCGCCACCGCGAACTGGCGCACGTCGACGGGTCTCGGCAACACCGCCGACGAAGCGACGCCGCGCCGTACGGTGTTCGATTTCAAACTCGACATCAAGGACGCCGGCGCGCTGCTGGAGCGCTTCGGCCAGCCGCGCACGCTCAAGGCCGGCAGCGGCTCCCTCTCGGGCAAGGTGGTGTGGCGCGGCGGCCCGACTACCATCGACTACCCGACGCTCAACGGCAATCTGGCCGTCGATCTGCGCCATGGGCAGATTCTCAAGGTCGACCCGGGCGTCGCGAAACTGTTGGGCGTGCTCAGCCTGCAAAGCCTCGCGCGCTTCGCCACGCTCAATTTCCGCGACGTGATTGGCGAAGGGCTGCCTTTCGAGCACGTCACCGGCACGGGCGAAATCCACAATGGCATTGGCCGCACCGAGAACTTCGAGATGGTGACGGCGCCGGCCCGCGCTGAGATGAAGGGCTCGGTGGATCTGGCGCAGGAAACCCAGGATCTGCACGTGCAGATCGTGCCGACCGTCAGCGCCGGCGCCGCCGTGATCGCCGCGACCGTGATCAATCCGCTGCTCGGGCTGGGCGCGCTGGTGGCCGATCTGGCGTTCAGCAAATCGGTCTCCACGGCGTTTGCACGCGAGTACGCGATCACCGGTCCGTGGTCGAAACCGCACATCGAGCGGGTGAAGAGCGATCGCGGTAAGATGGACGCTCCGGCTTCGACCGTGGAAGCGCACTGAGCCCGATCCGATCCTGTGTTTGATCAGAAGAGCGCCGTGCCGCGCCTCAGTCCCCAGCCAGCCTTGAACGACGTATGCGGCGCCAACGGTTCGCGCCGCCGCCTTGCCGGGAGTTTTTCGAAACGCTCATGAGCGAAACACACGTCTCTTCATCCTCGTCCACCGCTTCGTCCACTGCCGCGCCCAGCGCGGCGTCCAGCGGATCTTTCGAAAGCGTGTTCCGCGTGGCCGCGCTGCAAATGGTGAGCACGCCGGATCGCGAACGCAATCTGGCCGAAGCGGAACGGCTGATTGCCGAAGCCGCCGCCGACGGCGCGCAACTCGTCCTGCTGCCCGAGTACTTCTGCTTCATGGGCTTCAAGGACACGGACAAGCTCGCCGTGCGCGAGCCCTACCAGGACGGCCCGATCCAGCGCTTTCTCGCCGACGCTGCGCGCCGCCACAAGGTATGGGTGATCGGCGGCACCTTGCCGTTGATGTCGCAGGAACCGTCGCGCGTGCTGAACACCACGCTGGTGTTCGACCGGCAAGGCAACGAGGCCGCGCGCTACGACAAGATCCATCTGTTCAACTTCGAAAAGGGCGAAGAATCGTTCGACGAGGCGCGCACCATCTGCCCCGGCGGCGAAGTCCGCACCTTCGAGGCGCCGTTCGGGCGGATCGGCCTGTCGGTCTGCTACGATTTGCGCTTTCCGGAGCTGTACCGGCGCATGGGCGACTGCGCGCTGATCGTGGTACCGTCGGCGTTCACTTACACCACCGGCCGCGCGCATTGGGAGATGCTGCTGCGCGCCCGGGCGGTCGAAAACCAGTGTTACGTGCTAGCCGCCGCGCAAGGCGGCAAACATGAAAACGGCCGCCGGACATGGGGCCACAGCATGCTGATCGACCCGTGGGGCGAAGTCGTCGCGGTGCGCGACGAAGGCGCCGGCGTGGTGACCGGCAATCTCGAGCGTGCGCGCATCGACGAAGTGCGGCAGAGCCTGCCCGCCTGGCGTCACCGCGTGCTGAGCTGCTGATGTGTTACCTGACATTGAAAGTGCGGCGCTCGTCACTCATATAGTGGTGATGCAAGCGCTAACCGAATCCTTCGTATCGAGCAGAACATACTTCGCATGAACATCATCGAACCCGGTATCCGTAATCTCGCCACCGCCAAGGACATCCTCCTGACGCCCTACGGTCTCGACGAAGCCCTGCTCACCCGCACGCTCGCCGAAATCTTCACGCACAAGATCGACTACGCCGACCTGTACTTCCAGTACACGCGCAGCGAAGCGTGGAGTCTCGAAGAAGGCATCGTGAAGTCGGGCAGCTTCAGCATCGACCAAGGTGTCGGCGTGCGCGCCGTGTCGGGCGATCGCACTGCCTTTGCGTATTCGGACGATCTGTCGCCCGAAGCGATCCGTCAGGCGGCGCTCGCCACCCGTTCGATTGCCAAGGCGGGCGGCGGCAAGCAGAAGATCAAGGTGGCCTCGTCGTTGACCGGCATTGCCGGGCGCGATCTGTACCTGCCGTCCGATCCGCTGCACTCGCTCGACGCGACCGCCAAGGTCAAGCTGCTCGAGCGCATCGAACAGATGGCGCGCGGCCGCGATCCGCGCATCCAGCAAGTGATGGCAGGCCTCGCCGGCGAATACGACGTAGTGCTGGTCGCGCGCAGCGACGGCGGCTTCGCGGCCGATATCCGTCCGCTCGTGCGCGTATCGGTCACGGTGATCGCCGAACAGAACGGCCGCCGCGAAATCGGCAGCGGCGGCGGCGGCGGCCGCTTCGACTACGGCTATTTCACTGACGAAGTGCTGTCGAGCTATGTCGACGACGCTGTGCATGCAGCGCTCGTGAACCTCGACGCCCGCCCGGCTCCGGCCGGCGCGATGACTGTTGTGCTCGGACCGGGCTGGCCCGGCGTGCTGCTGCACGAAGCGATCGGCCACGGCCTCGAAGGTGACTTCAACCGCAAGGGGTCCTCGGCGTTCGCGGGTCGGATCGGCGAGCAGGTTGCGGCCAAGGGCGTGACTGTGGTCGACGACGGCACACTGCCGAACCGCCGCGGCTCGCTGAACATCGACGACGAAGGCAATCCGACCCAGTGCACGACGCTGATCGAAGACGGCATCCTGAAGGGTTACATCCAGGACACGTTGAACGCCCGGCTGATGAAGATGCCGGTCACCGGCAATGCGCGCCGCGAATCGTATGCCGCGCTGCCGATGCCGCGCATGACCAACACGTACATGCTCAACGGCGACAAAGACCCGCAGGAAATCATCGCGTCCGTGAAGAACGGTTTGTATGCGGTGAACTTCGGCGGCGGCCAGGTCGACATCACGAACGGCAAGTTCGTGTTCTCGGCCTCCGAGGCGTACATGATCGAAAACGGCAAGGTCACCTACCCGGTCAAGGGCGCGACGCTGATCGGCAGCGGGCCGGAATCGCTCAAATTCGTCAGCATGATCGGCAACGACATGAAGCTCGATTCGGGCGTCGGCGTGTGCGGCAAGGAAGGCCAGAGCGTGCCGGTGGGCGTCGGTCAGCCGACGCTACGTATCGACAAGATGACGGTCGGCGGTACAGCCTGATTTTGATGTAGACGCATACTTCGTGCATACAATGCGCGAAGTATGCGGATTTACCGCATTTTTGCATCCCGCAGCTTGTCAGCCGAGCTTGCACGGGTTATAAAGTCACTCACCCTTTTTGACCAGCGACCCAATTTCGCCATGTCCGCCAAGTTTTACTTTTACTTTTTTTGGCATCTCAGACCGCTGGCGGATCGAGAGGGGTGTTAGTGCACGCAAGACACCCAGAATTCACGAAAACCGCCAGCTAGCCTGGCGGTTTTTTTTCGCCTCACGCCTTTGAAACTTTTGCCGTTGAAATCTTTTTGATTGTTGTTCGCCGTGGCATCGCTGCCCGATTGCCGTCTGATCGCAGCCTTCATTGCCCGCGCGAACACGCTACGACCGATTCAGGAGAATAAACATGCCCCCGCACAACACCGACGATGTCCGCATCCGCGAATTGAAAGAACTCACGCCGCCCGCTCACCTGATTCGCGAATTCGCCTGCGACGAGACGGTGTCCGACGTGATCTACAACTCGCGCAACGCGATGCATCGCATCCTGCACGGCATGGAAGACCGTCTGATCGTCATCATCGGACCGTGCTCGATTCACGATACGAAGGCGGCGATGGAATACGCCGGGCGTCTCGTCGAACAGCGCAAGCGCTTCGCCGGCGAACTCGAAATCGTGATGCGGGTGTACTTCGAAAAGCCGCGTACGACGGTGGGCTGGAAGGGTCTCATCAACGACCCGCACATGGACAACAGCTTCAAGATCAACGACGGCCTGCGCACCGCGCGCGAGTTGCTGCTGCGTATCAACGAACTCGGCCTGCCGGCCGGCACCGAATACCTCGACATGATCAGCCCGCAGTACATCGCCGATCTGATCTCGTGGGGGGCGATTGGCGCGCGGACGACCGAATCGCAAGTGCACCGCGAACTGGCATCGGGACTGTCGTGCCCGGTCGGCTTCAAGAACGGCACTGACGGCAACGTCAAGATCGCCGTCGACGCGATCAAGGCCGCGTCGCAGCCGCACCATTTCCTGTCGGTCACCAAGGGCGGCCACTCGGCGATCGTCTCGACCGCCGGCAATGAGGACTGCCACATCATCCTGCGCGGCGGCAAGACACCGAACTACGACGCGGACAGCGTCAATGCGGCATGCGCCGATATCGGCAAGGCAGGCCTCGCGGCGCGTCTGATGATCGATGCGAGCCATGCGAACAGCTCGAAGAAGCACGAGAACCAGATTCCGGTGTGCGCGGACATCGGCCGCCAGATTGCTTCGGGTGACGAACGGATTATCGGCGTGATGGTGGAATCGCATCTGATCGCGGGCCGCCAGGATCTGCAGGAAGGCTGCGCGCTGACCTACGGCCAGAGCATCACCGATGCGTGCATCGGTTGGGACGAAAGCGTCGCCGTGCTGGAAGGTCTCGCCGAAGCAGTCAAGCAACGGCGTGTGGCGCGCGGCAGCGGCAACTAAAAAGTCTCTGCGCGCCTCTGCGCGATCGCTGTAGTTGACTCAACGAAAACCCGGCTCATGCATTATTCCCCCCAGCAAGGAATACATAGTTCTGTAACGCTGAGCGGAATTCACTTC